>NZ_JAAGPC010000048.1:0-51166 GCF_017104595.1 Burkholderia sp. Tr-20390
CCCTCTTTGCCTGATGACCATAGCGAGTCGGTCCCACCCCTTCCCATCCCGAACAGGACCGTGAAACGACTCTACGCCGATGATAGTGCGGATTCCCGTGTGAAAGTAGGTAATCGTCAGGCTCCCTAAGCCAAGAACCCCCGCCCGAAAGGCGGGGGTTTTTGCATTTGGGCGGCGGAAATGCACGGGCGAGTGGAGTGGACGGCCTGGCTTGAGTTTCCTCATCGCCTACTCCCAATTAGAAGCGCTCGCAGCTCCCGGCACGCCAATCGGCCAGTATCATCCGCGATCCCTTGGCCTATTGCCGCTATCTCCGATCAAAGCTGCAATTTCTCTCTCTCTCGCCTCGGTTGGCACACTCGGACGTGATTAGCTTGCCATCGTCGACAACGAGTGTCGGGTCATCGTGCAAATCCCCCACGGACGACGCACCGAACCACTGAAACCGAGCCGATTCCCCCCATCGCGTTTCGGCCAAATACCTCAGAAACCGTACGAAATGAACGCTTTATTCGGCGTGTCCACGTAAAATTTGCGAATCCCCATCTCTGCACACAAAACGATGAACGCCGCCATTCAGGTAGCTCGGGCCGTTTGCCCGCATGATTGTCCGGACACGTGCGCAATGCGTGTGACTGTCGAAAACGGCAAGGCGATCAAGGTCACGGGCGATCCCGACCATCCGCCGACACAAGGCGTGTTGTGTACGAAAGTCAGCCGGTACGCCGATCGCGTTCATCACCCCGACCGCCTCACCGTCCCGCTCAAGCGCATCGGTGCCAAAGGGGAAGGGCATTTCGTACCTATCAGCTGGGACGAGGCGTTCGATGAGATCGGCCGTCGTCTCGGTGAAATCGCGGCGCGCACACCGGAAGCAATCGTGCCGTACAGCTATGCGGGAACGATGGGGCTCGTCCAGGGGGAGGGGATCGCCCAGCGATTCTTCCACAAGCTCGGTGCCTCGCGACTCGAACGCACGATCTGCGCGGCGGCCGGTGCAGCGGGGTTGCGTTACACCTATGGCGGTAGTCTCGGCATGCACCTCGAGCATTTCGAGGAAAGCGAGCTGATTCTGATTTGGGGAGCAAACCCGATCGCGTCGAGCCTGCACTTCTGGACGCGTGCGCAGGAAGCGAAGCGCCGAGGCGCACGTCTTGTCGCCATCGATCCGTACCGTTCGCTGACAGCGGAGAAGTGTCATCAGCACATCGCGTTGAAACCCGGTACCGACGGCGCGTTCGCACTCGGCATGATGCACGTGCTGATGACCGAAGACCTGCTCGATCACGATTACATCGCCAGCCATACGCTCGGCTTCGACGCGCTCAAGGAGCGGGCGATGTCCTATCCGCCGGAACGCGTTGCGCAGATCTGCGGGATCGACGCGTCGGAGCTGATCGACCTTGCGCGTCGTTACGGTGCGACTCGTAAGGCATCGATCCGCCTCAACTACGGCATGCAGCGTGTTCGCGGTGGCGGCAACGCCGTGCGCGCAATCGCAAGCCTGCCTGCGCTGACGGGCGCCTGGCGGGACCGGGCCGGCGGGCTGTTGCTCTCGTCGTCGGAATCCGCGCCGGTCAACCAGGCTGCGCTGCTTCGCCCGGATTTGATGCCGGGCTGGCCGCACAAACTGCCGCGCATCATCAACATGAACGCGATCGGCGACGCGCTGCTGCACCCGGGCGATGCCACCTTCGGGCCGAAGGTCGAAGCGGTGATCGTTTACAACTCGAACCCGGTGGCTGTCGCGCCGGATTCATCGAAGGTCGCGGCAGGGTTCGCGCGTGACGATCTGTTCACGGTCGTTCTCGAGCATTTCAAGACCGATACCGTCGATTTCGCCGACATTGTGTTGCCGGCCACCACCCAGCTCGAGCATCTGGACATCCACAAATCGTACGGTCACACCTACGTGATGGCGAACTTGCCGTCGATTCCTCCGGTGGGGGAGGCACGGCCGAATACGGAGATCTTCCGCGGCATCGCACGCAGCATGGGGCTCGACGAACCCGCGCTTTATCACAGCGACGAAGAGGTCGCGCGCGCGGCGCTCCGCTGGGACGATCCGGTGCTCGACAGCGATTGGGACACGCTCAAGCGCGATGGCTGGTTGAAGCTCAAGCTGCCGGAGGCGCCGTTCGCGAACGGCGGTTTCCGCACGCCGTCCGGCAAGTGTGAGTTCTACAGCCCCCGACTCGAGCAGATGGGCGCGGATCCCGTGCCCGACTACCTGCCGCCATTCGAGTCGGCCGAGGCCGCGCCCGATCTCGCCGCACGCTATCCGCTCGCGATGATCTCGCCGCCGGCTCGCCACTTCCTGAACAGTACGTTCGTGAACGTCGACAGCCTGCGTCATACCGAAGGCGAGCCGCATCTCGACATCCACCCGTCTGACGCCGATGCGCGCGGTATCGCGGAAGGTGACGTCGTTCGCATCTTCAACGACCGCGGATCGATGCAGGCGCTCGCGAGAATTACCGATCGCGCGCGCGCAGGGCTCGTCGTCGGGCTGTCGATCTGGTGGAAGAAGCTGTCGCCGGACGGCAGAAACGCGAACGAAGTGACGAGCCAGGCACTCACCGATCTCGGCAATTCGGCGACGTTCTACGATTGCCTCGTGGAAGTTGAGCGCATTTGATCGGATATCACCGTATCATCAGACGAATTTCCACGGAAGTTCGAAGTGGACATCTAACCCTGTTGTCTCGGAACGAGCGAGCCGTTACGATGCGTTTTAGCACGACCATTCGAAAATCTATGAGGAGACGCGCGGTATGGACAAAATTTGGCTGAAATCGTACCCACCCGGCGTTCCAGCCGAAATTGACGCGTCTCCTTATCCCTCCGTTCCCGACCTGCTCGACGAAAGCTTCCGGCAGTATCGCGACCGCACGGCATTCGTCTGCATGGGCAAGGGCATCACGTACGGCGAACTCGACAAGCTGTCGCGCCAGTTCGGCGCGTGGCTGCAATCGCGCGGGCTTGCGCGCGGGGCGCGCGTCGCGATCATGATGCCGAACGTGCTGCAGTACCCCGTGGCGATCGCCGCGGTACTGCGCGCGGGCTACACCGTCGTCAACGTCAACCCGCTCTATACGCCGCGCGAGCTCGAGCATCAGCTGAAGGACAGCGGTGCGGAGGCGATCGTCATCCTCGAGAATTTTGCGTCGACGCTGCAGGCTGTCATCGCGAATACGGGCGTCAAGCACGTCGTCGTTGCATCGATGGGCGATCTGCTGGGCATCAAGGGGTGGCTCGTCAACTACGTCGTGCGCAACGTGAAAAAGATGGTGCCTGCCTGGCAGCTGCCGTCGTTCACGCGCTTCAAGGCCGCGCTGTCGGAAGGTGCGCGCCAGGCATTCAAGGCGCAGAAGATCGGCCCCGATGACGTCGCGTTCCTGCAATACACGGGCGGTACGACCGGCGTCGCGAAGGGGGCGACGCTGCTGCACCGGAACATCGTGTCGAACGTGCTGCAGGCGGGCGCCTGGCATCATCCGGCGCACGAGAAGTTTCCCGACGTGAAACAGTTCGTGACCGTTGTCGCGCTGCCGCTGTATCACGTGTTCGCGCTGACCGTCTGCGGCTTCCTGACGATGCGTACCGGTGGCATGGGCATCCTGATCCCGAACCCGCGCGACATCGCCGGCATGATCAAGGAGCTGAAGGGCTACCAGATCTCGACGATCCCGGCGGTCAACACGCTGTACAACGCACTGCTGAACCACCCGGAATTCAATCAGCTCGACCTGTCGAAGCTCGTAATCGCCAACGGCGGCGGCATGGCGATCCAGGAGGGCGTCGCGAAACGCTGGTATGAAAAGACCCATACGGCGATTATCGAGGGTTACGGGCTGTCCGAAACGTCGCCGGTGGCGACCTGCAACCCCGTGACGGCGACCGAGTACAGCGGGACGATCGGCTTGCCGCTGCCGTCGACCGAAGTGGCGATTCGCGATGACGCGGGCAACGACGTCGCGCTCGGCGAACCCGGCGAGATCTGCATCCGCGGGCCGCAGGTGATGGCCGGCTACTGGAACCGGCCGGACGAAACCGCGAAGGTCATGTTCGCGGACGGCTTCTTCAAGACGGGCGACGTCGGCGTGATGGACGCGCGAGGTTACGTGAAGATCGTCGACCGGAAGAAGGACATGATCCTCGTGTCGGGCTTCAACGTGTACCCGAACGAAGTCGAGGACGTGGTGGCGTCGCATCCGGGCGTGTTCGAGGTGGCGGCGGTCGGTGTGCCCGACGAGCATTCCGGCGAAGCCGTGAAGCTGTTCGTCGTGAAGAAGGACCCGGCGCTCACCGACAAGGACATCCTTGCCTACTGCAAGGAGCGCCTCACCGGCTACAAGCGGCCGAAGCTGGTCGAGTTCCGCACGGAGTTGCCGAAAACGAACGTCGGCAAGATCCTGCGGCGCGAACTGCGCGACGGACGCGCATAACGGCGGTCGATCGATCGGAACGAAAAAGCCCGGCTTGTGCCGGGTTTTTTCGTTTGCGGCTTGACCCGGAAGAGGCTGTTTCCGCGCGAGGCGGCTTCTGGGGTGGGCTCGATGCGGCAGCAATGCGTTACGGCGCAGCAAGGACAGGACGGTGCCTTCTCGACGAGCGCATCGTAGTCGATACGGTTCGCCACGCTCCGGCTTCGCGGCTGCACCGACCGGAAAAGAAAAAGGCGCCCGAAGGCGCCTTCAATATGCTGCGGCTTGCCAGGCAAGCTGATTAGAACTTGTGACGGATGCCGACGCGTGCTGCGACCTGGTTGGCCGAGCTCGAACCTGCGAGACCGTTGATCGCTGCCGTCGCCTTCAGGACGTTGCCGTTCGAGTCGAGCACGTTGCCCGATGCGTGCTGGTACACGCCGATGGCGTACACGTCGGTACGCTTCGACAGGAAGTAGTCGACGCCCAGCGAGCCTTGGTGGTACTTGGCTGCCGAGTTGCCGTCGATCTTGCTGCCTTGCGTGTAGTCGTACGCAGCGCCGAGAATCAGCGCCGGGGTCAGCTGATACTTGAAGTTGATTTCGCCGTTGTTGAACGTCGCGGTCTGGTTCACGAACGGGCCTGCCGAGAAGCCCTTGAACTTCGTGTTCGAGTACGTCGCGCCGATCGTCGCTGCGCCGAACGTGTAGGCGCCGCCTGCACCGATGACCTGGTACGTGTTCGCGTTGTTCGCGTACCCGCCGTAGATCGGCGACGAGACCGACGAAGACGCCGAGCCGTTGTTGAACATGCCGCCGAACTGGTTCGGCGTACGTGCGTTCAAGTAACCGACGCCCAAGACCAGCGGGCCGTTGTTGTAGCCTGCGCCGAGCGACCAGACCTGGTTCTTCGAGAACTGGCCTGCCTGACCGCCGAAGCTGTACAAGCCGCCGAACGAGAAGCCGCCGTAGGTCGAGCTCGTGAACTTGACTGCGTTGTTCACGCGATACGCGTTGTTGAAGTTGTCGAGGTCGCCCGGGTGAGCGGCGATGTAGCCGCCCCACTGGTCGCCTGCCTCGAGCGGGCCGACGAAGTCGACGACGGAGTCGTATTGACGACCCAGCGTGACCGTACCGTACTGGCTCGACAGGCCGACGTAAGCCTGACGACCGAACATCAGGCCGCCCTGACCGAGCTTGCCGCTGTTCACGTCGAAACCGTTTTCGAGGGTGAAGATCGCCTTCAGGCCGCCACCGAGGTCTTCGGTGCCGCGCAGGCCGAAGCGGCTGCCTTGCATCACGCCGCTGGCCATGCTGTACAGATGCTTGCCGCCCGCGTTGTTGTTGAAGAGCAGGCCTTCATCGATGATGCCGTAAAGCGTCACGCTGCTTTGCGCATGGGCAGCGCCAGCAAACGCGCCCAGCGCGACGAGCGCGAGAAGCGACTTTTTCATTAACGGATCTCCAAAATTCACTGAATTTTTCTGGCGGGGCGGATAGTTATGTTCTGTTGACGGGCCCCTTCAACTTCGCAAGAAGTCGCACGTAATGTAGCAAAACCGTTTTTTGCCACAAAGCGAAATGCCGCAGCTCAAGGTCGCCATGTTTCCTTTATGCAACAATGGTTAAAATCACGGGTTAACCGCAATTTCCGCTGAATAATCAAGTCGGTTACGCAGCGGACTCGTGCCCTTGCCGCTCGCGGCAGCACCTGCAGCCAGGAGAACAGGATGGTGTTGGATGAACTGATCAGCGAATTCGATCGCGGCCTGCGATCGCTGACCGGCATTAGCCGGATGAGCCGGCCGGTGCCCGCGCCGGCGGAGGCGCCGGCCGTCGAGCTGACGCCTGCGGAGCGTACGCATGCCGCCGGGCTGATGCGCGTGAACCACGTCGGCGAGGTCTGCGCGCAGGCGCTGTACCAGGCGCAGAAACTCACCGCGCGCACGGCGTCGGCGAAGGCGATGTTCGAGGAGGCCGCACGCGAGGAGGAGGATCACCTCGCGTGGACCGCGCATCGCCTGAAAGAGCTCGACTCGCGCCCGAGCCTGCTGAACCCGCTCTGGTATGCGGGTTCGCTCGCAATCGGCGTGGCGGCCGGCGCGCTCGGCGACAAGGTCAGCCTCGGCTTCATGGCCGAGACCGAGCGGCAGGTCGAGAGCCATCTCGAAGGCCACATGTCCGAGTTGCCGGCGGCTGATACCGCGTCGCGCGCGATCGTCGACCAGATGCGTATCGACGAGGTGAAGCACGGCAAGGCCGCGGCCGACGCAGGCGGGATCGAGCTGCCGCTGCCCGCGCGGATGCTGATGCGCGCCGCGTCGAAAGTCATGACGAGTACTGCGTACTATCTGTGAGATTCCCACCGGGGCGATGCGTGACGTCGCCCCGGTTCCCCACCGCTGATACCGCCCGTTTATTCCTCGTTTTCCCGCCCCCGAAAGCCCCGTCGGCACACCCGTCTGGCCCGCCTTTCTCACGTATCACCTTCACAAGTTGCACTAGCTCATTCATTTATAACGGTTTTTAGAATGAGGGGCCGCATGAGCATGTGCGCGTAAGTCCTTGTTCTAACTAACAAAATTCGTCAAAAAAGCGGGCCGCTCCCTTGACCGTGCCACACCCTTCCTCTAAAGTGGGAGACAGTGTGAGAAAGTGTATTTTTGTGTGATTTGGCGGGCTATTCCGGCTAAATTCTCAGCATTGAGCGGGTGCTTCGGTGCCCTGAACGGGAGAGCGGAAAGTGTTCCAAGGGGCGTCGGCGCTGACGCTCGATGCGAAAGGGCGGATGTCGGTGCCGGCTCGCTATCGCGAAGCGCTGCAAGGACAGGCAGAAGGACGGGTGACTGTGACCAAGCACCCGGACGGCTGCCTGTTGCTGTTTCCGCGCCCCGAATGGGAGGTATTCCGCGCCAAGATCGCCGCGCTGCCGATGGACGCGCACTGGTGGCGGCGCATTTTTCTCGGCAATGCGATGGATGTCGATCTCGACAGCGCGGGCCGGATTCTCGTATCGCCCGAGCTGCGCATGGCAGCCGGACTGGAAAAGGAAGTCATGTTGTTGGGAATGGGTAGTCACTTCGAGCTGTGGGATTCGCAGACCTACAACGCGAAGGAGCAGGCAGCGATGGCGCAGGGCATGCCCGACGCGCTGAAGAATTTCACGTTCTGATTGCGGTGACGGAGACGCCCGCGATGGGAAACGAATTGCAGCATCGGACCGTGTTGTTGGACGAAGCGGTCGAATCGCTCGTGACGCGACCGGACGGCATTTATGTCGACGGTACGTTCGGGCGCGGCGGCCATAGCCGTGCGGTGCTCGCGCGGCTGGCGCCGGGCGGGCGGCTGATCGCGTTCGACAAGGATCCGAGGGCGATCGAGACGGCGCAGGGCATCGAGGATGCGCGTTTCTCGATCGTGCATGACAGCTTTGCATCGATGCGCGACGCGCTTGCGGCGCGCGGCGTCGAGAAGGTGTCGGGAGTGTTGCTCGACCTGGGCGTGTCCTCGCCGCAGGTGGACGATCCGGCGCGCGGCTTCAGCTTCCGCGCCGATGGTCCGCTGGACATGCGGATGGATCCGACGCGCGGCGAGTCGGCGGCGGAATGGCTCGCACGGGCTTCGGTGCAGGAATTGACGGAGGTGATACGGGATTATGGGGAAGAACGGTTTGCTTTTCAGATTGCAAAGGCGCTTGTTGCTCGCCGGGCAGAGTCCGACCGTCTTGGGCCTCTCGGCACCACGGGCGAGCTTGCCCAAATCGTGGGTCACGTCGTCAAAACCCGTGAGAAGGGCAAGGATCCGGCAACCCGCACCTTTCAGGCTATACGGATTCACGTCAATCAAGAGCTTGCGGACCTGCAAGTCGTACTAGACGCGGCACTGTCGTTGCTGGAGCAAGGGGGGCGGCTGGTGGTCATCAGCTTTCATTCACTCGAGGATCGGATCGTCAAGCGATTCATGCAGGCGCACGCGAGTGCGCCTGCGGTCGATCGTCGCTTGCCGATCCGCGCCGTCGACCTCCCGAGCCCACCGCTCAAGATCATCAGCCGCCAGTTTCCGAGTGAAGCGGAAGTCGCTGCGAATCCGCGCGCCCGCTCCGCCGTGATGCGCATTGCGGAGCGCGTCACGCCATGAGCCGCTTCAACATCTTCCTGCTGATCATCGTGATGGGTTGCGCGCTGTCGGTCGTCAATTCGACGAACCAGCAGCGCCAGATCTTCATCCAGCTGCAGCGTGCGCAGTCGCAGGAGCGTCAGCTCCAGCAGGACTACGCGCAGCTTCAATATCAGCAGAGCGCGCTGTCGAAGACGTCGCGCATCGAGCAGCTCGCGAACGATTCACTGAAGATGCAGCCGATCACGACCGGCCGCACGCAATACCTGACGCTGCCGCCGGGCGCCGCGAAGGCGATCGATGCGCCGATCCCGGCTTCGGCGGACACG
Organism: Burkholderia sp. Tr-20390; assembly: GCF_017104595.1. Lineage (NCBI taxonomy): Bacteria > Pseudomonadati > Pseudomonadota > Betaproteobacteria > Burkholderiales > Burkholderiaceae > Burkholderia > Burkholderia sp. Tr-20390. The sequence continues at coordinate 8,872 of NZ_JAAGPC010000048.1, forward strand.
GCCGGCAAGGGCAAGGGAGGCGCGCGATGAAGCCGTCCCACAAGCGCCAGAACGTGAAGTTCTCGTCGAGCCCCGTGCTGGGCGTGCATCTGCCGATGTGGCGCTCGAAGCTCGTCGTGTTCCTGCTGTTCATGGCGTTCGTCGCGCTGGCCGCGCGCGCGTTCTGGATCCAGGGGCCCGGCAACGCGTTCTATCGGAAGCAGGGCGAAAGCCGCTACCAGCGCACGATCGATCTGCCGGCGACGCGCGGCAAGATTCTCGACCGTAACGGGCTCGTGCTCGCGACGAGCCTGCCCGTGCGCGCGATCTGGGCGATTCCCGACGCGGTGCCGGACGATCTCGATGCCGACAAGGTCAACCAGCTCGGCAAGCTCCTCGGCATGACGTCGAAGGAACTGCGCGTGAAGCTGTCGGAAGACAAGGGTTTCGTCTACGTCAAGCGTCAGGTGCCGATCGACGTCGCGGACAAGGTCGCCGCGCTCGACATTCCCGGCATCTATCAGCGCAACGAATACAAGCGCTTCTATCCGGAAGGCGAGATCACCGCTCACCTGATCGGCTTCACGAACGTCGAGGACGAAGGGCAGGAAGGCGTCGAGCTGGGCGACCAGAAGATGCTGTCCGGCACGTCGGGCATGCGTCGCGTGATCAAGGACCGGATGGGGCACATCGTCGAGGACGTCGCCGAGCAGATCCCGCCGCACAACGGCACCGACGTCGACCTGTCGATCGACAGCAAGATCCAGTACATCGCGTACGCGAACCTGAAGGCCGCCGTCGAGAAGTTCAAGGCGAAGGCCGGCGCGGCGATGGTCGTCGACGTGCGCACCGGCGAGGTGCTCGCACTCGTCAACTACCCGACGTACAACCCGAACGACCGCTCGCGCATGACGGGCGAGCAGTTGCGCAACCGGATCATGACCGACGTGTTCGAGCCTGGCTCGATCATGAAGCCGTTTACGGTGTCGCTCGCGCTCGACCTGCACCGCGTGACGCCGAACACGCTCGTCGAGACGGGCAACGGGCATTTCGTGCTCGATGGCGCACCGATCACCGACGACGCGGGGTTCGGCACGCTGACGGTCGGCGGCGTGATCCAGAAGTCGAGCAACATCGGCGCGACGAAGATCGCGATGACGATGCGGCCCGAGGAAATGTGGAATATGTATACGAGCATCGGCCTCGGCCAGGCGCCGAAGGTCGGGTTCCCGGGCGCGGTGGCCGGCCGCCTGCGTCCGTGGAAGAGCTGGCGCCGCATCGAGCAGGCGACGATGTCCTACGGCTACGGCCTGTCGGTGTCGCTGTTCCAGCTCGCGCGCGCCTACACGGCGATCGCGCATGACGGCGAGCTGATGCCCGTGACCATTTTCAAGACCGACCCCAACCAGCCGGTCGCGGGCACGCAGGTGTTCAACCCGACCACCGCGCGCGAAGTGCGCGCGATGCTCGAGACGGTGGTGGCGCCGGGCGGCACGTCGCCGGATGCGGCCGTGCCGGGCTATCGCGTCGGCGGCAAGAGCGGTACCGCGTACAAGCATGAAGGCCACGGCTACACGCGCAAGTACCGCGCGTCGTTCGTCGGGATGGCGCCGATGCCGAATCCGCGCATCGTCGTCGCGGTGTCGGTCGACGAGCCGACCGCCGGCAGCCACTTCGGCGGCCAGGTGTCCGGCCCCGTATTCTCGGCGATCGCCGGCGACACGATGCGTGCGCTGAACGTGCCGCCGAACATGCCGATCAAACAGCTCGTCGTGTCTGACGATTCGCCGGCGGCACCTTCCGCGACGGGGCCGCAAAAGCTGCCCGCGGGTAGCGGTGCGAAGCATATGATCGTGTCCAGCACGACGCGTAATTCACCAGGAGTTGTTCGATGAGCGCCGCTCGCAGTTCCCATCCGGCGCATCAGCAGATCGCAGCCGCGCTTGCGTGGCTGCGTCAGCATGTGGCCCCCGCAGCGCAACTGCATGCCGACACGCGCAGCCTCGAGGCGGGCGACGTGTTCTTTGCGTATGCGGTCGACGGGGCCGACAACCGCGCATTCATTGACGAAGCCGTCGCGCGCGGTGCGGCCGCCGTGCTGTATCAGCCGGAAGGGCTGGCCGCTGCGCCGGCCGTTCCTGTCGCGCTTGCCGTGCCGGCGCTCGACCAGCTCGCCGGCGAGATCGCCAGCGGCTGGTATGGCGATCCGAGCGACAACCTGCTCGCAGTGGGGGTGACCGGCACGAACGGCAAGACCTCGTGCACGCAGTGGATCGCCACCGCGCTGACGGCGCTGCACCAGCCGTGCGCGGTGATCGGCACGCTTGGCACCGGGATGCCCGGCCAGCTCGTGCCGACCGGTTTCACGACCCCCGACGCGCCGCAACTGCAGCGCAGCCTCGCGCAATTGCGCGACGCGGGCGCGAAGGCCGTGGCGATGGAGGTGTCGTCGCACGCGCTGCACCAGGGGCGCGTGAACGGTACGGCTTTCGACATCGCGGTGTTTACGAACCTCACGCAGGATCACCTCGACTATCACGGCACGTTCGACGCGTACGAAGCCGCGAAGGCGAAGCTGTTCGCATGGCGCGGCCTGCGCGCGGCGGTCGTCAATCGCGACGACGCAGCGGGTCGGCGCCTGCTCGAGAAGCTGGCTGGCCGCGTGCGTACGATCGCGTACGGGATCGGTGATGCACCGGTGCCGGACGCCGATCGCGAACTGGTCGCGCTCGACGTGCGCGCCACCGCGACCGGCACGGCGTTCCGTCTGCGTTCGTCGTGGGGCGATGCGGACGTCGAGGTCGGCACGCTCGGCACGTTCAACGTCAGCAACCTGCTTGCCGTGCTCGGCTCGCTGCTCGCGGCCGACGTGCCGTTCGACGCGGCGCTCGCCGAGATCGCACGGCTCGAGTCCGTCAACGGCCGGATGCAGCGGCTCGGCGGCCGGCTGCAGAACGACGAACCGCTCGTCGTGATCGACTACGCACACACGCCCGACGCGCTCGAAAAGACGCTCGACGCGCTGCGCCCGATCGCTACGGCGCGCGGCGGGCGGCTCGTCTGCATGTTCGGCTGCGGCGGCGATCGCGATGCGACGAAGCGCCCGCTGATGGGCGCGATCGCGGAGCGGCTCGCCGATGAAACCGTCGTCACGAGCGACAACCCGCGCAGCGAGGATCCGCAGCGCATCATCGACCAGATCGTCGCGGGCATGACCGCGCCCGATCACGCACGCCGTATCGAGGATCGCGCGAGCGCGATCCTGCAGGCCGTGCGCGGCGCGGCACGCGAGGATGTCGTCGTGCTGGCCGGCAAGGGCCACGAGGCCACACAGGAAATCATGGGCAAGAAGCGCACGTTCTCCGACCAGGATCACGCGCGGCTCGCGCTGGCAGCGCGCGCAACGCATGGCAAGGGAGGCGCCGAATGACGATGCTCAGTCTCGGCGAAGCCGCTCGCCTGATCCCCGGCGCGACCGTCCACGGCGACGCGGGCGTCACGTTCGACCGCGTGTCGACGGATAGCCGCACGGCCGGCCCCGGCGACCTGTTCGTCGCATTGAAAGGCGAGCGCTTCGATGCGCACGCCTTCCTCGGCGATGTCGCCGCGCGCGGTGCTGCCGCGGCGCTGGTCGCGCACGTGCCGGCTGGCGTCACGATGCCGGTGCTCGAGGGCGGTGAAACGCGTGCCGCGCTCGGCGCGCTTGCGCATGGCTGGCGCAAACGGTTCGCGCTGCCGCTCGTCGCGGTGACGGGCAGCAACGGCAAGACGACCGTCAAGGAAATGATCGCGTCGATCTTCGCGGCGGCGGTCGGCGCCGACGCGCGGCTCGCGACGGCCGGCAACCTGAACAACGATGTCGGCCTGCCGCTGACGCTGCTGCGCCTGTCGGCCGCGCATCGTCTTGCGGTGATCGAGATCGGGATGAATCACCCGGGCGAGACGGAAGTCCTTGCGCGCCTCACGGCGCCGACGGTCGCGCTCGTCAACAACGCGCAGCGCGAGCACCAGGAGTTCATGGCGACGGTCGAAGCCGTCGCGCTCGAACACGCGGCCGTGATTCATGCACTGCCGCCGGACGGCGTCGCGGTGTTCCCGGCCGACGACGCATACGCGGGCATCTGGCGCGTCGCGGCGACCGGCAACCGGATCCTCGATTTCGCGCTGCACGATGCCGAGCGGCAACACGACGCGCAGGTCACGGGCCGCCTGCACGGCGGCGAACTCGCGATCGACACGCCCGCGGGCGCCGTCACGGTGCGGCTGCGCGCGCTCGGCGAGCACAACGCGCGCAACGCGCTGGCCGCCACGGCGGCGGCGCTGGGCGCCGGCGTCGCGCTGTCGGCGATCAAGCAGGGTCTCGAATCGTTCGAACCGGTCAAGGGCCGGCTGCAGGTGAAACAGGCGATCGCAGGCAGCCTCGCGGGGGCAACGGTCGTCGACGATACGTACAACGCGAATCCCGATTCGATGCGTGCCGCGATCGACGTGCTCGCCGCGCAACCGGCGCCGCGCGTGCTGGTGATCGGCGACATGGGCGAGGTCGGCGACGAAGGCCCGGCCTTCCATCGCGAGGTCGGAGCCTACGCGCGCGAGCGCGGGATCGACGCGCTGTTCGCGCTCGGCGACGCGTCGCGCGATGCCTGCACCGCGTACGGCGACACGGCCCGCCATTTCGGCGACGTCGGCGCGCTGGTCGGCGCATTGCTCGCGGCGGGTTACGGCGCGCAGGCGACGCTGCTCGTGAAGGGCTCGCGGTACATGAAGATGGAGCGCGTGGTCGACGCGCTGACGAACCAACCCGCGGCGGGCACGACGCCCGCTGCACACTGAGTAGAAGGAAGGAAGCATGCTGCTGGCGCTGGCGCAATGGCTGCAAGGAGACGCAAGCTTTTTGCGCTTGTTCACGTACCTCACGTTCCGTGCGGTGATGGCCACCATCACCGCGCTCGGGATCGGGCTCGTGTGCGGACCGTGGGTGATCCGCAAGCTGACGCAAATGAAGGTCGGTCAGGCCGTGCGCAAGGACGGTCCGCAGACGCACCTGGTCAAGTCCGGCACGCCGACGATGGGTGGCGTGCTGATCCTGATCGGCATCGCGGTCGCGACGCTGCTGTGGGGCGACCTGACGAACCGTTTCATCTGGATCGTGATGCTCGTCACGTTCGGTTTCGGCGTGATCGGCTGGGTCGACGATTACCGCAAGGTCGTCCACAAGGACCCGCGCGGGATGTCGTCGCGCGAGAAGTATTTCTGGCAATCGGTGATCGGGCTGTTCGCGGCCGTCTACCTCGCCTTCAGCGTGTCCGAGGCGAACAACGTGCGCGTGTTCGACCTGTTCATGGCATGGGTGAGGAGCGGCCTGTCGATGGGGCTGCCGGCACGCGCCGACCTGATGCTGCCGTTCCTGAAGTCGATCAGCTACCCGCTCGGTGTGTGGGGCTTCATCGTGTTGACGTACTTCGTGATCGTCGGCGCGAGCAACGCGGTGAACCTGACCGACGGCCTCGACGGCCTCGTGATCATGCCCGTGGTGCTGGTCGGTGCGTCGCTGGGTGTGTTCGCGTACGTGATGGGCAGCGCGGTCTATTCAAAATACCTGCTGTTCCCGCACATTCCGGGCGCGGGTGAATTGCTGATCTTCTGTTCCGCGATGGGTGGGGCAGGGCTCGCGTTCCTCTGGTACAACACGCACCCCGCGCAGGTGTTCATGGGTGACGTCGGCGCGCTGGCGCTCGGCGGCGCGCTCGGCACGGTCGCGGTGATCGTGCGCCAGGAAATCGTGCTGTTCATCATGGGCGGCATCTTCGTCGCGGAAACGCTGTCGGTGATGCTGCAGGTTTCGTGGTTCAAGTACACGAAGAAGCGCTACGGCGAAGGGCGGCGCCTGCTGAAGATGGCGCCGCTGCATCACCATTTCGAATTGTCCGGCTGGAAGGAAACGCAGGTGGTCGTGCGTTTCTGGATCATCACGCTGATGCTGTGCCTGTTCGGTCTGACCACCCTCAAGCTGCGGTAAAGGAAAGGTAACAAGGATGTCTGGCGAGATGTTTGGAGATCGGCAACGGCCGATGGTGCTCGTACTGGGGCTCGGGGAATCGGGTCTCGCGATCGCGCGATGGTGCGCGAGGCACGGGTGCCGGCTGCGTATTGCCGATACCCGCGAGGCGCCGCCGAACCTTGCCGCGCTGCAGGCCGAAGGCATCGATGCGGAATTCGTCGGCGGGGCGTTCACGCCTGCGCTGCTCGACGGCGGTATCGAGCTCGTCGGGTTGAGCCCCGGGCTGTCGCCGCTCGAACCGGCACTCGCGGCGCTGGTCGCGGCCGCGAACGAGCAGGGCGTCGCGGTGTGGGGCGAGCTGGAATTCTTCGCGCAGGCGCTGCGTGCGCTCGGCACGAGCGGCTACCAGCCGAAGGTGCTCGCGATTACAGGCACCAACGGCAAGACCACGACGACGAGCCTCACGGGCCTGCTGTGCCAGCGCTCGGGCAAGAAGGTCGCCGTTGCGGGCAACATCAGCCCCGCGATGCTCGACCGGCTCGCCGGTGCGATCGACGAAACCGCGCTGCCCGACGTGTGGGTGCTCGAACTGTCGAGCTTCCAGCTCGAGACCGCGCGCACGTTCGCGCCCGATGCGGCCGCGATCCTCAACATCACGCAGGACCACCTCGACTGGCACGGCAGCTTCGACGCGTACGCGCAGGCAAAGGGCCGGATCTTCGGCGCGACGACCACGCGCGTGCTGAACCGCGACGATGCGGCCGTGATGAAGTTCGCTCCGGCAGCCGGCGCGGCCGATGCGCCGCGCACGGTCACGTTCGGCCTGAACGAACCGGTGCAGGACGGCGACTACGGCCTGTCGCGCGATAACGGTATCGCGTGGCTGGTCGAAGCGGTCGATCGCGACGCCCCGGATGAAACCGCGACGACGACCCGTCGGCGCAAGCGCGATGCCGCGCATACGCCCGACATCGCGCAGAAGCGCCTGATGCCGGCCGACGCGCTGCGCATCCGCGGGCTGCACAACGCGGCGAACGCGCTGGCCGCATTCGCGCTCGCACGCGCGATCGACCTGCCGGCCGCGCCGCTGCTGCACGCGCTGCGCGAGTACCGCGGCGAAGCGCATCGCGTCGAAGTGATCGCGACGATCGACGACGTGGACTACGTCGACGACAGCAAGGGCACGAACGTCGGCGCGACGGTTGCCGCGCTCGACGGGCTGGCGCAGAAGATCGTGCTGATCGCGGGCGGCGACGGCAAGGGGCAGGATTTCGCACCGCTGGTCGCGCCGGTCGCGCGCTGGTGCCGTGCGGTGATGCTGATCGGCCGCGACGCACCGGCGATCCGCGACACGCTCGCCGAAACGGGCGTGCCGCTCGCCGACCACACGACGCTCGAAGGGGCGGTGCACGCGGCGGCCGACCTCGCGGAGCCGGGCGACGCGGTACTGCTGTCGCCTGCCTGCGCGAGCCTCGACATGTTCAGGAACTACGCCCATCGCGCGGATGTGTTCCGCGCGGCGGTCGACGAAATCGCCATCGACAAAGGAGCGACGCCATGAGCTGGTCCGATCGCCTCGTCTCCCGTTTCAACGATCGTCGCGACACCGGCGGCAATGCCGCGGGCGGCCGCGTCGCGTCGGCCACGCGCGCCGCGACGGGCGGCCTCGCGAGCGTCGTCAACGGCGTGCGCCCGAGCCGTTCGCGGATGCTCGACTTCGACTACTCGCTGCTGTGGGTCGCGATCGCGCTGCTCGGGCTCGGCGTCGTGATGGTGTATTCGGCGTCGATCGCGATGCCCGATTCGCCGAAATACGCGTCGTATCACGATTACGCGTTCCTGATGCGCCACTGCATCTCGCTCGCCGTCGCGTTCATCGCGGCGGTGATCGCGTTCCGCGTGCCGGTGTCGACGTGGGACAAATACGCGCCGCAACTCTTCCTGATCGCGCTCGTCGGCCTCGTGATCGTGCTGATCCCGCACGTCGGCAAGGGCGTGAACGGTGCGCGCCGCTGGATTCCGCTCGGCATCACGAACATGCAGCCGTCGGAAATCATGAAGCTCGCGGTGACGATCTACGCGGCGAACTACACGGTGCGCAAGCAGGAATACATGCAGAGCTTCGCCAAGGGCTTCCTGCCGATGGCATTCGCGGTCGGCCTGGTCGGTGCGCTGCTGCTGCTCGAGCCGGACATGGGCGCGTTCATGGTGGTCGCGGCGATCGCGATGGGCGTGCTGTTCCTCGGCGGCGTGAACGGCAAGCTGTTCGGCGGTCTCGTCGCGACCGCGATCGGCACCTTCACGATGCTGGTGTGGCTGTCGCCGTGGCGTCGCGAGCGGATCTTCGCGTACCTCGATCCGTGGGACGAGCGCTACGCGCAGGGCAAGGCGTACCAGCTCACGCACTCGCTGATCGCGTTCGGCCGCGGCGAGTGGTTCGGTGTCGGCCTCGGCGGCAGCGTCGAGAAGCTGAACTACCTGCCGGAAGCGCATACCGACTTCATCCTCGCGGTGATCGGCGAGGAGCTCGGTTTCGTCGGCGTGCTGGTCGTGATCCTGCTGTTCTACTGGATCGTGCGCCGCGCGTTCGAGATCGGCCGTCAGGCGCTCGCACTCGATCGCACGTTCGCGGGGCTGATGGCGAAGGGTATCGGCATCTGGTTCGGCGCGCAGACCTTCATCAACATGGGTGTGAACCTCGGGCTGCTGCCGACCAAGGGCCTGACGCTGCCGCTCGTGAGCTACGGCGGCTCGGGCATTCTGCTGAACTGCGTCGCGCTCGCGGTGCTGCTGCGGGTCGACTACGAAAATCGCGTATTGATGCGGGGAGGGAAGGTATGACCGCGTCGCAACGCACGCTGATGGTGATGGCAGGCGGCACCGGGGGCCACGTGTTCCCGGGGCTCGCGGTCGCGCACCGGATGGAAGCGGCGGGCTGGCGCGTCGTGTGGCTCGGCAATCCGGCCGGGATGGAAGCGACGCTCGTGCCGAAGCACGGCATTCCGATGGAATACGTGCGGTTCGGCGGGCTGCGCGGCAAGGGTTTGAAGACCAAGCTGACGCTGCCGTTCAACCTGCTGCGCGCATGCGGACAGAGCCTCGCCGCGCTGCGCCGCGTGCGGCCCGACGTCGTGCTCGGGATGGGCGGCTACATCACGTTCCCGGCGGGCGTGATGACCGCGCTGTCGGGCCGTCCGCTCGTGCTGCATGAACAGAATTCGATCGCGGGCCTGACGAACAAGGTGCTCGCGAAATTCGCGAAACGCGTGCTCGTCGCGTTCCCCGGCGCGCTGCCGCACGCGGAATGGACGGGTAACCCGATTCGCGCGGAACTTGCCGGCACGCAAGCGCCCAAAGCACGCTATGCATCGCGCAGCGGCCCGCTGAACGTGCTGGTCGTCGGCGGCAGCCTCGGGGCGGCCGCGCTGAATGAAGTCGTGCCGCGCGCGCTGGCGATGCTGGCGCCGGGCGAACGCCCGCGCATCGTGCACCAGGCCGGCGCGAAGCACATCGAAGCATTGAAGGCGAATTACGAAGCGGCCGGTTTCGCGGCCGGCGAGGACGTGCGGCTCGTGCCGTTCATCGACGACATGGCGGCCGCGTATGCGGCGGCGGATCTCGTGATCTGCCGGTCAGGGGCGATGACGGTGTCGGAGATCGCGGCGGTGGGCGTGGCGGCGCTGTTCGTGCCGTTCCCGTACGCGGTCGACGATCACCAGACGAGCAACGCCGCGTTCCTCGCCGATGCGGGCGCGGCCGTGCTGGTGCAACAACGCGACCTGTCGGCGGAACTGCTTGCCGACTGGCTGCGCGGCCAGTCGCGGGCATCGCTCGCGGACATGGCGGAACGTTCGCGCTCGCTGGCGAAGCCCGAGGCCACCGACGAAGTCGCGCGCGTGTGCGCGAAGGCGGCCGGCGCGAACCTGGAACAACTTAAATGAAACAACCCCCACGCTCACTTCGTTCGCTGCCCCCCGAGGGGGCGGTCAGCCTCCTTGGGGCGGCCCGGCGGAGGCTGACATGAAACACATCGTCAAACACATTCATTTCGTCGGGATCGGCGGCGCGGGCATGAGCGGCATCGCCGAAGTGCTCGTCAACCTCGGTTACGAGGTCAGCGGCTCGGACCTGTCGCGCAACGCGGTGACCGATCGTCTCCAGGCGCTCGGCGCGCGGATCGCGATCGGCCACGACGCGGCGAACATCGAGGGCGCGAACGCGGTCGTCGTGTCGACTGCCGTGCGTTCGGACAACCCGGAAGTGCTGGCCGCGCGCGCGCAGCGCGTGCCGATCGTGCAGCGTGCGGTGATGCTGGCGGAGCTGATGCGCCTGAAGCAGGGCATCGCGATCGCGGGCACCCACGGCAAGACCACGACGACGAGCCTCGTCGCAAGCGTGCTCGCGGCGGGCGGGCTCGATCCGACCTTCGTGATCGGCGGGCGCCTGATCAGCGCCGGCGCGAACGCGCGGCTCGGCACGGGCGACTTCATCGTCGCCGAGGCCGACGAGTCGGACGCATCGTTCCTGAACCTGTATCCGGTGATCGAAGTCATCACGAACATCGACGCCGACCACATGGACACCTACGGCCACGATTTCGCGCGGCTCAAGCAGGCGTTCATCGAATTCACGCAGCGCCTGCCGTTCTACGGCAGCGCGGTCGTGTGCGTCGACGATCCGAACGTGCGGCAGATCATCCCGTTCATTTCGAAGCCGGTCGTGCGTTACGGGCTGTCGCCGGACGCGCAGGTGCGCGCCGAAGACATCGATGCACGCGACGGCCGCATGCATTTCACGGTGATCCGCGAAGGGCGCGCGCCGCTCGCGGTCGTGCTGAACATGCCGGGCCTGCACAACGTGCAGAACGCGCTCGCGGCGATCGCGATCGCGACCGACCTCGGCGTGTCGGACGACGCGATCCAGCTGGCGCTCGCGGAATTCAACGGTGTCGGCCGGCGCTTCCAGCGCTACGGCGACGTGCCGACCGCGGCCGGCGGCCAGTACACGCTGATCGACGACTACGGCCATCACCCGGTCGAGATGGCCGCGACGATCGCGGCCGCGCGCGGCGCGTTCCCGGGCCGCCGCCTCGTGCTGGCGTTCCAGCCACACCGCTACACGCGCACCCGCGACTGCTTCGACGATTTCGTCAACGTGCTGTCGACGGTCGACGCGCTGGTGCTGACCGAAGTCTACGCGGCGGGCGAGGCGGCGATCTCGACCGCCAACGGCGACGCGTTGTCACGCGCGCTGCGCGCGGTGGGGAAGGTTGACCCGGTGTTCGTCGCGACGGTCGACGACGTGCCGGACGCATTGGCGAAGGTCGCGCAGAACGGCGACGTGGTGATCACGATGGGCGCGGGTTCGATCGGCGGCGTGCCGGCGAAGGTTGCGCAGCACACTCAACAGAAGGCATGACATGAGCGGGATTGATCCGAAACGTTTCGGCAAGGTGGCGGTGTTGTTCGGCGGCGAGTCCTCGGAGCGCGAGGTGTCGCTCACGTCGGGCAAGCTCGTGCTGCAGGGCCTGCGCGACGCGGGCATCGACGCGCACCCGTTCGACCCGGCCGAGCGCCCGCTGGCGGCGCTGAAGGATGAAGGGTTCGTGCGCGCGTTCAACGCCCTGCACGGCGGCTACGGCGAGAACGGCCAGATCCAGGGCGCGCTCGATTTCTACGGCATTCGCTACACGGGCAGCGGCGTGCTCGGCTCGGCGCTCGGCCTCGACAAGTTCCGCACGAAGCTCGTGTGGCAGCAGACGGGCGTGCCGACGCCGCCGTTCGAGACGGTGCTGCGCGGCGACGACCTCGCGGCGCGCGCGACGGACATCGTCGCGAAGCTCGGCCTGCCGCTGTTCGTGAAGCCGGCGAGCGAAGGCTCGAGCGTCGCGGTGCTGAAGGTGAAGACGGCCGACGCGCTGCCGGCCGCGCTCGCGGAAGCCGCCAAGCATGACCCGATCGTGATCGTCGAGAAGAGCATCGAAGGCGGCGGCGAGTACACCGCCTGCATCGCCGGCGATCTCGACCTGCCGGTGATCAAGATCGTGCCGGCCGGCGAGTTCTACGACTATCACGCGAAGTACGTCGCCGACGACACGCAATACCTGATTCCGTGCGGGCTGCCCGCCGACAAGGAAGCGGAGCTCAAGCGCGTCGCGCGCCGGGCGTTCGACGTGCTCGGCTGCACCGACTGGGGCCGCGCGGACTTCATGCTCGACGCCGACGGCAACGCGTACTTCCTGGAAGTGAACACCGCGCCGGGCATGACCGACCACTCGCTGCCGCCGAAGGCCGCGCGCGCGGTCGGCATCAGCTATTCGGAGCTGGTCGTGAAGGTGCTGTCGCTCACGCTCAACGACTGACGCAGGAACGGAACGACGTATGTGGAACAACGTTCGCCAACTCAACCTTGCCGCCAGCGCGCTGTACGCGCTGCTGCTGCTCGTGTTGGCGGCGGCCGGCTGCTACTGGCTGATCCAGCGCCCGACGTTCGCGCTGCGGGAAATCCGGATCGACGGCGACACCGAGCACATCAATTCACCGACGGTGCGCGCGGGCGTGGTCGGCCGGCTGAAGGGCAATTTCTTCACGGTCGATCTCGACGCCGCGCGCGCCGCGTTCGAGCAGATGCCCTGGGTGCGCCATGCGAGCGTGCGCCGGGTGTGGCCGAATGCGCTGGCTGTCACGCTCGAGGAGTACAAACCGCTCGGGACCTGGGGCAGCGACCAGCTCGTGAGCGTCGACGGCGAGCTGTTCACCGCGAACCAGGGCGAGCTGGAGCAGGAACTGCCGGCGTTCGACGGCCCGGAGGGCAGTGCGAAGGAAGTCGTCACGCGGTATCGCGACTTCGGGAAATGGTTTGCGCCGCTGAAGGCGGCGCCGGAAGAAGTGACGCTGTCGGCGCGGTACGCGTGGACGGTGAAGCTGTCGAACGGCATGCAGGTCGAGCTGGGCAAGGAACGCAACAGCGAGTCGCTGCATGACCGGAGCCAGCGTCTGGTCGCTGCATGGCCGGCCGTCACGGAACGCTGGGGCAACGACATCGAGTACGCGGACCTGCGCTATCCGAACGGATTCGCGATTCGCGCGGCAGGCATGCGGTTCCTGACCGATACCGACAAGCGCAAGAAGTAACGAGAGATCACACGCAAGAGCACTTTATGAGCAAAGACTACAAGGATCTGCTGGTTTCCCTCGACATCGGCACGTCGAAGGTGGTGGCCATCGTCGCCGAGCTGAAGGGCGAAGGCCACTACGAGGTGATCGGTCTCGGCCAGAGCGAGTCGAAGGGTCTGAAGAAAGGTGTGGTGGTCAACATCGAGGCCACCGTGCAGTCGATCCAGCGCGCGCTCGAGGAAGCCGAGCTGATGGCCGACTGCAAGATCACCAACGTGTTCACGGGGATCGCGGGCAGCCACATCCGCAGCTTCAACTCGAGCGGGATGGTCGCGATCAAGGACAAGGAAGTCACGCAGACCGACGTCGCGCGCGTGATCGAGACCGCGAAGGCGATCAACATCCCGACCGACCAGCAGGTGCTGCACATCCTCACGCAGGAATTCATCATCGACGGCCAGGAAGACGTGCGCGAGCCGATCGGCATGAGCGGCATCCGGCTGGAAGTGAAGGTGCACATCGTGACGGGCGCGGTGAGTGCCGCGCAGAACATCGTCAAGTGCGTGCGCCGCTGCGGGCTCGAAGTGAACGACCTGATCCTGCAGCCGCTCGCGTCGTCGCTGGCCGTGCTGACGGAAGACGAGAAGGATCTCGGCGTGGTGCTGGTCGACATCGGCGGCGGCACGACGGACATCGCGATCTTCGCCGAAGGCGCGATCCGCCATACCGCGGTGATTCCGATCGCCGGCGACCAGATCACGAGCGACATCGCGATGGCGCTGCGCACGCCGACGCCGGACGCGGAAGACATCAAGGTCGGCTACGGGATCGCGAAGCAGGCGCTCGCCGATCCGGACGAAATGGTCGAAGTGCCGGGCCTCGGCGAACGCGGCCCGCGCACGCTGTCGCGCCAGGCGCTGGCAGCGGTGATCGAGCCGCGCGTCGAGGAGCTGTTCTCGCTCGTGCAGCAGGTCGTGCGCGAATCCGGTTACGAAGAACTGCTGAGCTCCGGCGTGGTCATTACCGGCGGGGCATCGATGATGCCCGGCATGGTCGAGCTCGGCGAAGACATTTTCCTGAAACCGGTGCGCATCGGCGCGCCGGAATATGCAGGCGGCCTCTCCGACGTCGTGCGCAATCCGCGCTACTCGACGGCGATGGGGCTGCTCGTCGAAGGCAGTGCCCAGCGCATGCGCGGCCGCAAGGTCGCCGTGCAGTCCGGCAACGCGGGACAGGTGTTCTCGCGGATGAAGGAATGGTTCCTGAGCAACTTCTGACGAATCGAACCGAATCGAAATTCGCGCTGGTGCCGGCGGCTGGCGCGCGACAGGGGGTTGCCCGATCTCCTGCCGAATAACGGCCGAGTAGCAGTCATTCTCTTGACGGAGGCAACAATGGAATTCGAAATGCTGGAAACCGAGACCAACGGCACCATCATCAAGGTGGTCGGCGTTGGCGGCGCTGGCGGCAATGCCGTCCAGCACATGATCAACCGCGGCGTGCAGGGCGTCGACTTCATCGTGATGAACACGGATGCGCAGGCGCTGTCGCGTTCGCGCGCATCGTCGGTGATCCAGCTCGGCAACACGGGCCTGGGCGCTGGCGCGAAGCCGGAAATGGGCCGTGCGGCAGCGGAAGAAGCGCGTGAGCGCATCGCCGACGCACTGCGCGGCGCGCACATGGTGTTCATCACGGCCGGCATGGGTGGTGGCACGGGCACGGGCGCGGCACCGGTGGTCGCGCAGATCGCGAAGGAGATGGGCATCCTGACGGTCGGTGTCGTCAGCAAGCCGTTCGAGTTCGAAGGCGGCAAGCGCATGCGCGTCGCTGAAGCCGGTTCGCAGCAACTGGAGGATCACGTCGACTCGCTGATCGTCGTGCTGAACGACAAGCTGTTCGACGTGATGGGCGACGACGCCGAGATGGACAAGTGCTTCCAGTGCGCGGACGACGTGTTGAACAACGCGGTCGCGGGCATCGCTGAAATCATCAATGTCGATGGCCTCGTGAACGTCGACTTCGAAGACGTGAAGACGGTGATGGGCGAGCAGGGCAAGGCGATGATGGGCACGGCGACGGTCGCCGGCGTCGATCGCGCACGCCTCGCGGCGGAACAGGCCGTGGCGAGCCCGCTGCTCGAAGGCGTCGATCTGTCGGGCGCGCGCGGCGTGCTGGTCAACATCACGTCGAGCCGTTCGCTGCGTCTGTCGGAAACGCGCGAAGTGATGAACACGATCAAGAGCTACGCGGCGGAAGATGCAACGGTGATCTTCGGTGCGGTGTACGACGACGCAATGGGCGATGCGCTGCGCGTGACGGTCGTGGCGACGGGTCTGGGCCGTGCGGCGAAGAAGCAGCAATCGGCACCGATGACGCTGCTGCGCACGGGTACGGACAACCAGCCGGTCAGCGCGGTATCGCACGGCTATGCGCCGACGCATCACGTCAGCACGGCAGACTACGGCGCGCTCGACACGCCGGCGGTGTGGCGCAATTCGCGCGAAACCGCGGCATCGCACGTGCAGGCGCTGCAGGAGAAGGGTGTCGACACGTACGACATCCCGGCTTTCCTGCGCAAGCAGGCTGACTGACGCAAACACAGGCGAAGCCGCGGCGAATCTGCCGCGGTATCGCCGGCGTGACGGATGCTACGGACCACGACAGGCCGCGTCGGCTGCGACGCCGGGCCGGGAAACGTGCCCTCTCCGCTCAAGCGGGGCGGGGTGGACCGTGCTGTCCGCGACACGCTGAAAAACCGTATCGCTATGAGGGACCAGCCATGATTCAAGTGGGCGACGCGCTGCCCGACGCGCAATTGTTCGAGTACATCGACGACGCGCGCGAAGGGTGCACGCTGGGGCCGAACGCCTACAGCGTGCGCGACCAGGTTGCGGGAAAGCGGGTGGTGATCTTCGGATTGCCGGGCGCTTTCACGCCGACCTGCTCGGCGCAGCATGTGCCGGGCTACGTCGAACACGCCGAGCAATTGCGCGCGGCGGGCATCGACGAGATCTGGTGCGTGTCCGTCAACGACGCATTCGTGATGGGCGCATGGGGACGTGATCTGCACACCGCGGGCAAGGTGCGCATGATGGCGGACGGCAGCGCGGCTTTCACTCATGCGCTGGGGCTGACGCAGGATTTGTCCGCGCGTGGCATGGGAATTCGTTCCCTGCGCTACGCGATGGTGATTGACGGCGGTGTGGTCAAGACGCTGGCCGTCGAGGCGCCGGGCAAATTCGAAGTGAGCGATGCGGCGAGTGTTCTCGCGACGTTGACGTCCTGATCGTGCGGTGCGCCGTTGCCTTCCGGCAACGCTGCTTACCGGCCTCAGGGCAGTTGTAACACGGGCCGATGACCGGAAACGCCTCCGTTCCGGGCATCGGCCCGTCCCGTATCGGCGCGGGTAAACAGTCGAAACAGATTGATACGCAGTTTCAAACTACGCTGAATAGGGAATTACGCTATAATCTCCCCTATCGAATATAACTCCTGATTGATATCTTCAATCACGACGAAGAACATCATGCTGAAGCAGCGCACCATCAAATCCATCGTGAAGACCGTGGGTATCGGTGTCCACTCGGGCCGCAAGATCGAGCTGACGCTCCGTCCTGCCGCGCCGGGCACGGGCATCGTCTTCTCGCGCGTCGACCTTCCCACGCCCGTCGACATTCCCGCCGCGGCGACGTCGATCGGCGATACGCGGCTCGCGTCGGTGTTGCAGAAGGATGGCGTGCGCGTGTCGACCGTCGAGCACCTGATGTCGGCATGTGCCGGCCTCGGTATCGACAACCTCTATGTCGACGTGACGGCCGAGGAAATCCCGATCATGGACGGCAGCGCGGCGACCTTCGTGTTCCTGATCCAGTCCGCCGGGATCGAGGAGCAGAACGCGCCGAAGCGCTTCGTCAAGGTGAAGAAGACGGTCGAAATCCGTGATGGCGACAAGTTCGCGCGTCTCGATCCGTACTTCGGTTTCAAGCTGAAATTCTCGATCGACTTCCGTCACCCGGCCGTCGACAAGACCGGCCAGGAGCTCGAGGTCGATTTCGCCAATACGTCGTACGTGCGCGAGATTGCGCGTGCACGCACGTTCGGCTTCGCACATGAAGCCGAGATGCTGCGCGAGATGGGTCTCGCCCGTGGCGGCAGCATGGAAAACGCGATCGTGCTCGACGAGTACCGCATCCTGAACAACGACGGGCTGCGCTACGACGACGAGTTCGTGAAGCACAAGATGCTCGACGCGATCGGCGACCTGTACGTGATCGGCCATCCGCTGCTGGCGTCGTACACGGCGTACAAGTCGGGCCACGGGCTGAACAACGCGCTGCTGCGCGAACTGCTCGCGAACGAGGATGCGTACGAGATCGTCACGTTCGACGATCCGCAGGCAGCGCCGAAGGGCTTCGCGTTCGACATGCAGACGGCCTTCGCCTGATCTGCGTTCCGTGCAAGCAATAAGAAAGCAGCCTTCGGGCTGCTTTTTTATTGGCCGGCTGCGGGGCGTGCCGTCAGCGTGGTTTAGCGCCATGCCGGGCGGCCATCCGCGCGAGCGCGTCCTGCAGCGGTGACGGTTCGAGATGATCTGCCAGGTCGCGCAACGCGGCCGCGCCGGCCGACGTCATCCGCGCCTGCTTCACGTGGGGCGGCTCCGGCGCATCCTTCGGGCGCACGCGTACGCGTAGCGTCGAGACCGGCCAGCCGCGTTTTTGCAGATCGCCGAGCAACCGCGGTTCGACCTGTCGCAGACGAGCGGCCAACGCGTTGTGCGCAGCAAAGAGGGTCAGGGTGCCATCCTTCACGAAGCCGGGCTCGATATGGTTCGCCAGATAGTCGGGCAGGAGCGCGGCAAGATCGCGCTGCAGCGACGCGATCTGTTCGACGCCGGCGCGCAGCGCCGCGAACGCGTCGGTGCGGCCGAGCACTTCGGACACGGGTTGCGGGCGATACGGGGCGAGCGGGCCGAAACGCTTGGAAAATCGGTTCATCGAGACATTCTTCGGGCGCGCACGCGCGCGGACGTTGACGCCGATTGTACCCGCGCGGGCCCGTGCACGGGCGGCTTTCGCCCCGATGGCCCGGCGGTCGGCGCGCAGTGTCCGTCCGGCCGAGACACGGGCGCACGCTTCCCCGCGTGCTAAAATTCATCGTTTGAGTCCACTAATTCGCTAAGCCGCCGAGGCTCGGGCGCCGGGGCGCGCAACACGCGCCGGGCGTCGGTGCTGCGACGCAGGATCCGATCCGATGACAACCGGTTTTCTCCAGAAAATTTTTGGCAGCCGCAACCAGCGGCTCGTCAAGCAATACCAAAAGACCGTCACGACGATCAATGCGCTCGAAACGCAGATCGAGAAGCTGACGGACGACCAGTTGCGCGGCAAGACGGACGAATTCCGCCAGCGGGTCGCGGCCGGCGAGTCGCTCGACAAGCTGCTGCCCGAGGCCTTCGCGGTTTGCCGCGAGGCCAGCCGTCGCGTGCTGAAGATGCGGCACTTCGACGTGCAGATGATCGGCGGCATGGTGCTCCACTACGGCAAGATCGCGGAAATGCGCACCGGCGAGGGCAAGACGCTCGTCGCGACGCTGCCCGTGTACCTGAACGCGCTGGCAGGCCGCGGCGTGCACGTGGTGACCGTCAACGATTACCTCGCACAGCGCGACGCCGAATGGATGGCGCGCCTCTACAACTTCCTCGGTCTGTCGGTCGGCATCAACCTGTCCGGCATGGAGCATGACCAGAAGCAGCAGGCCTACGCGGCGGACATCACGTACGGCACGAACAACGAATTCGGCTTCGACTACCTGCGCGACAACATGGTCTACGAGACCGACGCGCGCGTGCAGCGGGCCCTGAATTTCGCGGTCGTCGACGAAGTGGACTCGATCCTGATCGACGAGGCGCGTACGCCGCTGATCATTTCGGGCCAGGCCGAGGATCACACCGAGCTGTACGTGCGGATGAACGCACTGCCGCCGCTGCTCGAGCGCCAGATCGGCGAAGAGAAGGCCGACGGCACGGGCGTCGAGAAGCCGGGCGACTACACGCTCGACGAGAAGGCGCGCCAGGTGTTCCTGACGGAATCGGGCCACGAGAAGGCCGAGCGCCTGCTCGCCGAATGGGGCCTGATCGGCGAGGGCGAAAGCCTGTACGCACCGCAGAACATCACGCTGATGCACCACGTGTACGCGGCGCTGCGCGCGCACACGCTGTTCCACAAGGATCAGCACTACGTCGTGCAGAACGGCGAAGTGGTCATCGTCGACGAATTCACGGGCCGCCTGATGGCCGGCCGCCGCTGGTCCGACGGCCTGCACCAGGCGGTCGAGGCGAAGGAACACGTGAAGATCCAGAGCGAGAACCAGACGCTCGCGTCGATCACGTTCCAGAACTACTTCCGGATGTACGCGAAGCTGGCCGGCATGACCGGTACCGCCGACACCGAAGCGTACGAATTCAACGAGATCTACGGCCTCGAGACGGTCGTGATTCCGACCAACCGTCCGCCGAAGCGGATCGACAAGCAGGACCAGATCTACAAGACGGCCAAGGAGCGCTATGACGCGGTGATCCGCGACATCCGCGACTGTTACGAGCGGGGCCAGCCGGTGCTGGTCGGTACGACGTCGATCGAGAACTCGGAGCTGCTGTCGCACCTGCTGAAGCAGGCCGGGCTGCCGCACGAGGTGCTGAACGCGAAGCAGCACGAGCGTGAAGCCGCGATTGTCGCGGAAGCCGGCCGGCCGAAGCGCATCACGATCGCGACCAACATGGCCGGCCGCGGTACCGACATCGTGCTCGGCGGCAATGCCGAGAAGCAGGCTGCGTTCATCGAGGCCGACGAAGCGATCCCGGCCGACGAAAAGGCGCGCCGCATCCAGAAGCTGCACGACGAGTGGGAAACGCTGCACGAGGAGGTGAAGGCCGCGGGCGGCCTGCACATCATCGGCACCGAGCGCCACGAATCGCGCCGGATCGACAACCAGCTGCGCGGCCGTGCGGGCCGCCAGGGCGATCCGGGTTCGTCGCGCTTCTACCTGTCGCTCGACGATCCGCTGCTGCGCATTTTCGCGGGTGACCGCGTGCGTTCGATCATGGACCGCCTGAAGATGCCGGAAGGCGAGGCGATCGAGGCCGGCATCGTCACGCGCTCGATCGAGTCCGCGCAGCGCAAGGTCGAAGCGCGCAACTTCGACATCCGCAAGCAGCTGCTCGAATACGACGACGTGTCGAACGACCAGCGCAAGGTGATCTACCAGCAGCGTAACGAGCTGCTCGAAGCGCACGACATCACCGAGACGATCACCGCGATGCGTCATGGTGTGATTACCGAAGTCGTCCGCCAGTTCGTGCCGGAAGGCAGCATCGAAGAGCAGTGGGACGTGCCCGAGCTCGAGGAAGCGCTGCGCAACGACTGGCAGCTCGACCTCGCGATCCAGGAAATGGTGAACGAGTCCTCGTCGATCACGGCCGAGGAGATCCTCGACGCGGTGACGACGGCCGCCGACGAGCAGTACGAGGCGAAGGTCGCGATGGTCGGCCGCGAATCGTTCAGCGCGTTCGAGCGCTCGGTGATGCTGCAGACGGTCGACCGCCTGTGGCGCGAGCACCTCGCGGCGCTCGACCACCTGCGCCAGGGCATCCACCTGCGCGGCTATGCGCAGAAGAATCCGAAGCAGGAATACAAGCGCGAAGCGTTCGAACTGTTCGCCGCGATGCTCGAGGCGATCAAGCAGGAAGTCACGCGCGTCGTGATGAACGTGCAGATCCAGTCGCCGGAACAGCTCGAGCAGGCCGCCGAGCAGATCGAGGAGCGTGGCGGTCATCTCGAGAACGTCGAGTACCAGCATGCCGATTACGCGGAAGCCGGTGCGCCGGTGGCCAATGTCACGGCTGCCGCGGCGGCTACGGCCACCGCCGACATGGTCGGCAGCGCGATGACGCACAGCGGCCCCGGCGGCGAAATGCCGAAGGTCGGCCGCAACGACCCGTGCCCGTGCGGCAGCGGCAAGAAGTACAAGCAATGTCACGGGAAGCTGTCATGATCGACGGCGGCGCGCATCACGCGTGCCGCTTCGTTCGCAGTTTCGAGTGAGTGAGGTGAGTTGCGGCGGCCCGCGCGTGCGGCCGCTGGTTCTTCCAATCGATGCCGGCGCATGCCGGCATTTTCCATCCGGCAGGTGTGCCCCATGGCTGTCAATTTTCCGTCGATCGATCCCGCCCAACTGCATCCCGTCGCCGGCGTCACGCTCGGCTGGGCGGAAGCGAACATCCGCAAGCCGAATCGCAAGGACGTGCTGGTCATCTCCGTCGACGAAGGCGCGACGGTCGCGGGCGTGTTCACCGAAAACCGTTTCTGCGCCGCGCCGGTCACCGTCTGCCGCGAGCACCTGGCCAAGGTGCGCGCGGGCGGCGCGGGCATTCGCGCGCTCGTCGTGAATACGGGCAATGCGAACGCGGGCACCGGCGAGCCGGGCCTCGTGAACGCACGCGAAACCTGCACGGAACTCGCGCGCCTCGCGGGCATCGAGCCGGCACAGGTGCTGCCGTTCTCGACCGGCGTGATCCTCGAGCCGCTGCCGATCGATCGCCTGAAGGCCGGCCTGCCGGCCGCGCTCGCGAACCGCAAGGCCGCGAACTGGTTCGACGCCGCGCAGGCGATCATGACGACGGACACGCTGCCGAAGGCCACGTCGCGCCAGGTGACGATCGACGGCCATACGGTCACGCTGACGGGCATCAGCAAGGGCGCGGGCATGATCAAGCCGAACATGGCGACGATGCTCGGCTTCCTCGCGTTCGACGCGAACGTCGCGCAGCCGGTGCTCGACACGCTCGTGAAGGAAGTCGCGGATCGCTCGTTCAACTGCATCACGATCGACGGCGATACGTCGACGAACGACTCGTTCATCCTGATCGCATCGGGCAAGAGCACGCTGCCGGCGATCACGTCGACCGATTCGCCGGCCTATGCGGCGCTGCGCGATGCGGTGACGGAAGTCGCGCAGGTGCTGTCGCAACTGATCGTGCGCGACGGCGAAGGCGCGACGAAATTCATGACGGTGCAGGTCGAAGGCGGCAAGAACGTCGCGGAATGCCGCCAGATCGCTTACGCGATCGGCCATTCGCCGCTCGTGAAGACGGCGTTCTACGCATCCGACCCCAACCTCGGCCGGATTCTCGCGGCAATCGGCTATGCGGGCGTCGCGGATCTGGACGTCGACAGGATCGACCTTTATCTCGACGACGTGCTCGTCGCGAAGGCGGGCGGTCGCAACCCGGCTTACCAGGAAGAAGACGGCCAGCGCGTGATGAAGCAGAGCGAAATCACGATCCGCGTGCTGCTCGGCCGCGGCGACGCGCAGGCCACCATCTGGACGTGCGACCTGTCGCACGACTACGTGAGCATCAACGCGGATTACCGCTCCTGATCGGAGCGTTCGAACGACATGGACAAGCTTGAACAGTTTCTGACGCGCGCCGAAGCGCTGCTCGGCCGTCTCGAGGGGATGCTGCCGCCCGCGCCGGCCGCGGTCGACTGGAATGCCGCGCACGCGTTCCGCTGGCGCAAGCGCCAGGGGCGCGGCTTTCTGCAGCCGGTGCCGGCCGTGTCGTCGATCACGCTCGACGATCTCCACAACATCGATCGCCAGAAAGGGCTGATCGAACAGAACACGCGGCAGTTCGTACAGCAGAAGCCGGCCAACAACGTGCTGCTGACCGGCGCGCGCGGTACCGGCAAATCGTCGCTGATCAAGGCGTGCCTGAACGCGTATGCGAACGACGGCCTGCGCCTGATCGAAGTCGACAAGGACGACCTGCACGATCTCGGCGACATCGTCGACCTGATCTCGCAGCGTCCCGAGCGCTTCATCGTGTTCTGCGACGACCTGTCGTTCGAGGAAGGCGAGTCGGGCTACAAGGCGCTGAAGGTCGCGCTCGACGGCTCGATCGCCGCGCAGTCGGACAACGTGCTGATTTACGCGACGTCGAACCGCCGCCATCTGCTGCCCGAGTACATGAGCGACAACGAGTCGTACAAGCATCTTCCGGATGGCGAGATTCACCCCGGCGAAGTCGTCGAGGAAAAGATCTCGCTGTCGGAGCGCTTCGGCCTGTGGGTCAGCTTCTATCCGTTCAAGCAGGACGACTACCTCGACATCGTCGGGCACTGGCTGCGTTATTTCGGCTGCCCGGATGCGGAGATCGAATCCGCACGCGGCGACGCGCTCGTGTGGGCGCTCGAGCGCGGTTCGCGCTCGGGGCGCGTCGCGTGGCAGTTTGCGCGTGACTGGTCGGGCCGCAAGGAGCAGGCATGAGCGCGGATCTCGCACAAGGCGCGGTGCGCGCGCCCGATGGTCGCAAGGTGACGGAAGTCGCGGTCGGCGTGATGGTGCAGCCGGACGGAAGCTACCTGCTCGCGCAGCGGCTGCAAGGCAAGCCGTATGAAGGCTACTGGGAGTTTCCGGGCGGCAAGCTGGAGGCCGGTGAAAGCGTCGAGGACGCGCTTGCGCGCGAACTGCACGAGGAGCTCGGCATCGAAGTCACGGCCAGCCACCGCTGGCACACGCTCGAGCACGATTATCCGCATGCGTACGTGCGGCTGTATTTCTGCAAGGTGACGGGCTGGACGGGCGAGCCGCACAGCAAGGAAGGGCAGGCGTTCGTGTGGCAGCAACTGCCGGTCGCCGTCGCGCCGCTGTTGCCGGCCGCGCTGCCGGTGCTCGAACTGCTCGAGAAGGAAGCCGAGTCGAACTGACGCCATGATGGCCTGCCGGAAAGGCGGGCCATATCACTGGCGGGCGGTGCTGCGCGCCGCTCAGCTGTCGCGGCGGCCGTCCGTGCCGTCTTCTTCCGACGAGGGGCCCTCGTCGGAGGATCCACCGATCCGGTACTTTTCCGCGGCCCATGCGCCGAGGTCGAGCTGCTTGCAGCGGGCCGAGCAGAACGGGCGGAACTGATTTTCGGGCGTCCAGCGCACTTCGGCGCCGCACGACGGGCATTTCACAACGGTAGTCATACGAAAGCGATCCGGCCCGCGGCCGTTACAGATTGCACAGTGTCAGATGGAACGGCACGTCGATATCCACCGCGCGCGGACGCACATCGCCGTCCTGCATGGTGAACCGTACCCACAGCATGTATTTGTTCGCGCTCGCTTCGGGAATGACGCGCAACTCCGGCGGCACACGCACCTGCATCAACTGGTAGGTGCGGCCGGACAGCATCTGCTGGTAGCTGCCCTGCATCGCCATGACCTTCGACGCCTGGCCCGATTCGCGCGCGAGCCGCAGCACGATCGTCACCGCGTCGCGCAGCGGCAGCATCGGCAGGATCCACTTCGCGATGTCCTGGCGCCGCTGCTCGGCGGGCCACTGCTGCCATGCGTAGTACGACGGCAGGTCGAACTTGCACGTGCCGCCGGGAATCACCGCGCGGCTGCGGATGCTGGCGAGCCATTCGTTGTCGACGAGGTGCTGCCCGGTCTTGCCCTGCATCTGCGCGAGGTTCGCGAGCGTCTGCTCGATTTCGCCGAGCACGGCTTCGAGCGCGTTCTGCTCGATGCCCGGATTGCCGCGAAAGGGGGCGAGCGTCTGGCGCTGACGTTCGAGCTCCTTCATCAGATCCGATTTCAGGTCCGCGCGGCCCGTTACCTCGGCGATTTCGAACAGCGTCGTCAGCGCGACGTGGTGTTCACGCGGGTCCTCCTGAGCCAAAAAGAACGCGAAGCGCTCGAAGAGATCTTCGAGGCGCAACAGCGTGCGAATTCGCTCGTTGAACGGATACTCGTAAAGAATCAAGCGCGCTCGCCTCTTGGGTAGGGATTGAAACAATGCAGGACATTCTAATGCTCACTCTCTACCCTAGCAACGCGCCAATTTCGTACACCATCACGATTGGGCACGAGGTTCAGCGCGCGGCGGCCGCAAACCCGAGATAGCGTTGGTGCAGTGCATCGACCTGTGCGGCGAGCGTGTCGGGTGTCGTCGCGTCGTTGACGATCACGTCGTCGGCCGCCGCGAGACGGGCCTCGCGCGTCGCCTGTTTCGCGATGATCGCTTCGACCTGCTCGCGCGTGAAGCCGTTGCGCCGCATCACGCGTGCGATCTGCGTTTCGACCGGGCAATCGACGACGAGCACGCGATCGCAGCGCGCCTTCCAGTTGCCTGACTCGACGAGCAGCGGCACGACGAACATCACGTACGGACCCTGCGCTTCGCGGGCCTCGCGATCGGTTTCCGCGCGGATCAGCGGATGCGTGATCGCTTCGAGGCGCCGGAGCGCGGCGTCGTCGCTGAAGATCAGTGCGCGCATCTTCGCACGGTCGAGCGAGCCGTCGGCGGCAACGAAGCCCGGGCCGAATGCCTGTTCGATCGCCGGCATCGCAAGACCGCCCGGTGCGGTGATGCGATGGGCGATCAGATCGGTATCGACCAGCGATGCGCCGCGGGCGCCGAACAGGTCGGCGACGGTCGTCTTGCCGCTGCCGATGCCGCCGGTGAGTCCGATTGCGAACATGTCAGCCTCCGAGCGCCGAATAGAACGGGGTGCCGAAAAACAGCGTCGCGGCGCCGCCTGCCGCGAGGAACGGGCCGAACGGAATCGGCTCCTCGAAGCGCATGCGGCCGCGCCAGGTCGCGATGAGCCCGACGATCGCGCCCGTCACCGCGGCGAACAGCACGACCTGCGGCAATGCGGCCCAGCCCATCCACGCGCCGAGCGCGGCGAGCAGCTTCAGGTCACCAAAACCGATGCCCTCGATGCCGCGCAGCCATTTGAACAGCCAGTAGATCGCCCACAGGAACAGGTAGCCGGCCATGGCCCCGATCACCGCCGAGCGCAGCGACGTGAACGTGCCGCCGAGGTTCAGCACGAGCCCGGCCCAGAGGAGCGGCAGCGTCATCGAGTCGGGCAGGTAGCCCGTCCGGATATCGATCGCGCTCATCGCGAGCAGCGCGGCGCACAGCGCGAACGCGGCAAGCGCGGCGACGGTCGGGCCGAATACCGCGAGTGAGCCGGCAGCGAGCAGCGCGCACGCGAGCTCCACGAGCGGATATACGATGCCGATCGCGTGGCGGCAGCGCCGGCAGCGCCCGCGCAGCATCAGAAAGCTGACGAGCGGGATGTTTTCCCATGCGCGCAGCACGTGGCCGCAATGCGGGCACGCGCTGCGCGGACGCCACAAATCGTAGCGCGGCGGGTAGCCGTCGTCGGGCGGAGCGCTCGCGTTGCCGGTCGCTTCATCGATCTCGGCCTGCCACGCACGCTGCATCATCACGGGCAGCCGGTGGACGACCACGTTCAGGAAGCTGCCGACGCAAAGGCCGACGACGACCGCGAACGCATACTGCAGCGCGGGCGGCAGCATCGCCAGCGCGAGCAGCGTGCTCTCGGGCGAATCGGTAGCGGAGTACAGGGGCGCTGGCGTCATGAGGCTCAAGGTTCGGACTAAAAGGCGACAGAATCGGTTGCGATGCTACACCACGTTGCCGAGCTGAAGGATGGGCAGGTACATCGCGATCACGAGGCCGCCGACGAGTGCACCCAGTACGATCACGATCAGCGGTTCGCCGAGCGCGGCGAGTGCATCGAGACGCGCGTCGAGCTGGCGTTCGCACAGCGCGGCGATGTCGGCGAGCATAGTGTCGAGCGTACCCGTCTCCTCGGCGACGGCGATCGGCTGCACGACGTCGTCCGGAAAGCAGCCGGCCGACTGCATGGCGTCCGCGAGGCGTGCGCCGCGCAGCACGCGGGCTGCGATGTGCGCAGTGGCGTGCTCGAACACCGGATGGCCGGCGGTGCGCTCGAGCGTGGCGAAGGCGTCGGCGAGCGGCACACCGGCACCGAGCAGCGTCGCCAGCGAGCGGCACCAGCGTGCGGCCGCGTACCGGCTGAGCGCGCTACCCGCGAGCGGCGCGTGCAGCAGTTGCCGCGCGACCGCGTGGCGCAGCGGTGCCGACCGTCGCAGCGCGTGATGTGCGGCCAGCCCGGCTGCCGCGGCAATGGCAAGGAGCCCACCGCCCCATGCCGACAGCGCGGAGGACAGCGCGAGCAGCGCGCGGGTTGGCCCCGGCAGTGCGGCGCCGAACCCGTCGAAGATCTGGCGGAACGTCGGTACCACCCACACCATCAACGCGGCCGAGATCGCGAGCCCGAACAGGATGACGGCCGCCGGGTACGCGAGCGCGGCCCGCAGCTTGCGCCACTGCGCGTCGGTGCGCTCGCGGTGTTCCGCGACCCGCGTCAGTACGATCCCAAGCGAGCCGGACGCTTCGCCGACCTCGATCAGCTGGCGATACAGCGTGCCGAACTGGGATGGATAGCGTGCGAGCGCGTCGGCGAAGCGTCGGCCGCCGACGATCTCGCGGGCGAGACCTGCGGCGATGCGCGGCAGGCCGTCGTGTGGCCGCGTACGCGCGAGCATCTCGAGCGACGGCGCGAGCGGCAACCCGGCCTGCAGCAGGCTCGCGAGCTGGCGCGTGAAGCGCGTGACGTCCCGCGCGCTGGCCGTGGGCGGCCGGGCCGGCCCGCGGAAGTCGAGCGACAGTACGGCGATGCCGTCGCGTGCGAGCGCGGCACGTGCGCTCGCGGCGTCGAATGCAATGACGGTCCCGCGGCGCGATGTGCCGTCGCGACGGCGGCCGCGCCATGCGAAGCGGGTTTCGCGCGGCGGCGTGTGCATGCTCATGCGACAGGTGTCGCGGCGAGGGCTTCCGCGATGCTCGTCGTGCCGTCACGGACGCGCGCGAGCGCCGCGTCGCGCAGACTGCGCACGCCTTCGGCCGCCACGCATCGCGCGAGTTCGCCAACACTCGCCCGTGCGACGATGCGTTCCGCCAGCCCGGACGACACCGGCATCGTCTGATGCAGGCCGACGCGGCCGCGATAGCCGATGCCGTGACAGGCCGGACAGCCTCGCGCGACGAACGGCCGCCATCCGGTTGCGAGGGCGGCCGGGTCGCAGCCGGCTTCGCGCAGGACGGGCACCGGTGCGTCCGAGTGCACGCGGCAGGCGGTGCACAGCCGCCGGACGAGGCGTTGCGCGGTGACGAGGTGCAGCGCGGCCGCGAGGTTGTACGGCGCGACGCCGATGTCGAGCAGTCGCGCGACGGCGGCCGGTGCGTCGTTCGTGTGCAGCGTCGACAGCACGAGATGGCCGGTCTGCGCGGCCTTGATCGCGACGTCGGCCGTCTCCGCATCGCGAATCTCGCCGACCATGATGATGTCCGGATCCTGCCGCAACAGCGCGCGCAGGGCTGTCGCGAACGTGAGCCCGGCCTTTTCGGCGACGCCGACCTGGCTGATGCCGTCGAGCTGGATCTCGGCGGGATCCTCGACCGTGCAGACGTTGTGCGCGTCGCGATCGAGCATCTGCAGCGCGCAGTAGAGCGACAGCGTCTTGCCGCTGCCGGTCGGACCCGTGACGAGTACGAGGCCATGCGGGGCGCGTATCGCGGCCTCCATCGCGGCCGCCTGCTGCGCGTCGAAGCCGAGGCGGGCGAGTGTGAGGTCGGTCGGCATGGTTTCGAGCCGCCGCAGCACCAGCTTTTCACCGAACAACGTCGGCAGCGAGCTGACCCGGTAGTCGCCGCGCGTACCGCCGTCGATCACGATGCGCAGCCTGCCGTCCTGCGGGAGCCGCCGCTCGGCGATGTCCATGCGCGCGAGCACCTTGATCCGGGTGACGAGCGCGTCGCGCAGATGAAGGGGCGGCCGTGCATGTTCGTGCAGCACGCCGTCGATGCGCAGGCGGATGCGCCAGCCGGCTTCGAATGGTTCGACGTGGATGTCGGATGCGTCGCGTACGCGCGCCGCATGGAGCGTGTCCGTCAGCAGCCGCACGGCCGGCGCATCGTCGAGCTGGGCCGCGTCGAGCGCGCGCGGTGCGGCAGCAGGCGACGCATCGGAGTGGGCGTGCGGCTGCGTGCGCAGCGGCGCCCCGGGAGGAGGGAAATGCATGTGAGCCGGCACGCTGGCCGCCTGTTGACCGTGACCAGCAGATGGTCGCGCGTCGCGGGCGGCGCCGGCAGTCAGCCGTTCGGCTAGCGCGTGGTGGCGCGTGCGGTGCGCGAGCCGCGCGGCTTGAAGAGCTTGACGGTGCGCACGGCCTGATCGTCGCTGCGCATCACCTCGAGCATGACGTCGCCGATTTTCAGGCACACGTCGTCTTCCGGAATTTCCTCGAGGATTTCGAGCACCAGGCCGTTCAGCGTCTTCGGCCCGTCAGTTGGCAGCTTCAGGTGCAGCCAGCGATTCAGCTCGCGCAGCGGCATGCTCGCCGAGACGATGCATTCGCCGTTCTCGTCCCAGCCGCCCTTGCGTTCGCTGCGCGGCATCGACGTCGTGAATTCGCCGATCAGCTCCTCGATGATGTCTTCGGGCGTGACGAGCCCTTCGAGCTCGCCGTACTCGTTGACGACGAGCGCCGTCCGCTGCCGGGTTTCCTGGAAAAACTGGAGCTGCTGGACCACCGGTGTGCCGGACGGCACGTAGTACGGCTCGGCGAGCAGCGCGCGCAGCGTCTCGCGGTCGAATTCCTGGTTGTGCAGCGCGGTCAGCGTCTTGCGGACGTGCAACACGCCGAGCACCTTGTCGATGTCGCCTTCGTAGACGACGAGCCGGTTGTGATAGCAGGTTTCGAGCTGGTGCAGGACGTCGTCGAGCGGTGCGTAGAAATTGAGAGACTCGATCTGGCGGCGCGGCACCATCACGTCGTCGACCGTGATGTTCTCGAGGTCGAACAGGTTGAGCAGGATGCTGCGGTGCTTGGTCGGCATGAAACTGCTCGACTCGAGCACGATGGCCCGCAGCTCGTCGGCCGACATTCTCTGGTCGCGACCCTTCTTCGTGTTGATGCGCAGCACCCACAGCACGCCGTTCGCGAGGGCGTTGACGAACCAGACGACGGGCTTGAACACGCGCATCAGCGGCGCGATCACGAGGCTCGCGGGCAGCGCGATGCGTTCGGGGAACGTCGCACCGACGATCTTCGGCGCGATTTCGGCGAACACGATGATCAGGAACGCGACGATGCCGGTCGCGATCGACAGCGCAAGGTTGTTGCGGCCGAACGTATGCAGCGCGAGCGACGTCGTCAGGACCGGGATGATCGTGTTGAACAGGTTGTTGCCGATCAGGATCACGCTGAGCAGCAGGTCAGTGCGCGTGAGCAGGCCTTGCGTGGTTTTCGCGCCGAGTGCGCCCTGGCTGGCGAGATGCTTCAGCCGATGGCGGTTGAGCGCCATCATCGCGGTCTCGGAAATCGAAAAGAAGCTGGAACAGAGGAGAAGCAGGAAGACGGCGCCGATTTGCGCCCATAAGGGAATTTGGTCCACGCGTTGGAAGGGCAGTGAAGGACTGGGATGGAAGGAATATAGCAGAGGCCGGCGACCGCGATGTGTCGTGCGCGACACAAGGGGCCTGCGGCGGCCGGGTAAAAAAAAACCGTGCACGGGGTGCACGGTTTTTTACAAATCTGGTCGGGGTGAGAGGATTCGAACCTCCGGCCTCTACGTCCCGAACGTAGCGCTCTACCAGGCTAAGCTACACCCCGATTTCTGCTCTTCCGACTTCGCCCTCTTCGTTAAGAATCGCTGCGTCGTCACAAGCAAGAACGTAACTATAACGATGTTTTTTCTAAAAGGGAATACTTTGATGAAGAAAATTTTCGAGACAAGGCATCGCATCGCGTTCGCGGCGTGTTTACGATTGCCGCGACGTCGAATATGAGCACAACCCGAGCAGGCTTTCCTTATAGATCGAGTCCGGGAACGCGGCAATCGCCGCGGCTGCCGCCTGCGCTTCCTGGCGTGCGCATTCGAGCGTGTGATCCAGTGCGCCCGAGCGCGTGATTGCTTCGAAGATCGTGTCGAAGCGATCGGTGCCGCCCTGTTCGATCGCCTCGCGTGCGAGCGCCGACTGTTCGGGCGTGCCGCGTTCGATCAGATAGATGAGCGGCAGCGTCGGCTTGCCTTCGCGCAGGTCGTCGCCAGCATTCTTGCCCATCGCCTCGGCCGTGCCCGCATAGTCGAGCCAGTCGTCCATGATCTGGAACGCGGTGCCGATCCGGCGGCCGTATTCGGCGGCGGCGGCCTCGGTCGGCGCATCGGCGCCGGCGAGCACCGCGCCCAGACGTGCCGAGGCCTCGAACAGCTTGGCCGTCTTGTAACGGATCACCTGCATGTAGCGCGTTTCGTCGACGTCCGCGTCGTGCATGTTGAGGAGCTGCAGCACCTCGCCTTCGGAAATGATCGTCGTCGCTTCCGACAGGATCTCCATCACGCGCATCTTGCCGACGCCGACCATCATCTCGAACGAGCGCGAATAGAGGTAGTCGCCTACCAGCACGCTCGCCGCGTTGCCGAACAGCGCATTGGCGGTCTGGCGGCCGCGGCGCAGCTCGGATTCGTCGACGACGTCGTCATGCAGCAGCGTGGCCGTGTGGATGAACTCGACGACGGCGGCCAGCACGTGCCGCTGGTGCGACGTCTCGCCGAGCGCGCCGGCGACGAGCAGCAGCAATGCCGGACGCAGCCGCTTGCCGCCCGCGCCGATGATGTACTCGGCGATCTGGTTGATCAGCAGCACATCGGACGCGAGGCTTTGCCGGATAACGCGATTCACCTGCTCCATGTCAGTGGTGATCGGAGCGAGCAGATGGGCGGCGCTGAGGGTGGGGGAGGCGGTGGACGACGACATGATGATGGAATTGGGTGATGCCGCGGATTATAAGTCGAATCCGCGATATGCCGGTCTGTCAGACGTACCAGCGGCGCGATTTTGGCCTTCCGGTAGAGGCCCGCGCGCGGCAATCGTCAATCGGCTTTGACTTGGGTGCTAACCCCATGTATAATCACGTGTTTTCCGCGCGTGGTGTGCGGAAAAATTGGATCCAGAGTGAGGTTCTCAATGTACGCGGTCATAAAAACCGGCGGCAAGCAGTACAAGGTTGCCGTTGGCGAAAAACTCAAAGTAGAACAGATACCGGCTGACATTGACGCTGAAATCACGCTCGACCAGGTTCTCGCAGTGGGCGAAGGCGAATCGATTAAGTTCGGTACGCCGCTGGTCAGTGGGGCTTCCGTCAAGGCCACCGTTGTGTCGCACGGTCGTCATGCCAAGGTCACCATCTTCAAGATGCGTCGCCGGAAGCACTACCAAAAGCACGGCGGCCACCGCCAGAACTACACTGAGCTGCGCATCGACGCGATCAACGCGTAAGCGCCTCGGTAAAGGAGCAATCAGATGGCACACAAAAAGGCAGGCGGCTCTTCCCGGAACGGCCGCGACTCCGAGTCGAAACGTCTCGGCGTGAAAGTGTACGGCGGCCAGGCAATCAATGCCGGCGGCATCATCGTGCGTCAGCGCGGTACGCGCATGCACGCAGGCGAGAACGTCGGCATGGGCAAGGATCACACCCTGTTCGCGCTGGTCGACGGTCACGTCAAGTTCGCGACGAAGGGCGCGGACAAGAAGCATCTGGTCATCGTTGTCCCGGCGGCTGCCTAAGTTCAGGCACCCACGGGCTTCGTAGCCGAAAGGCCCCGCAGTCTTCGCGGGGCCTTTTTTTATTTGGCCGCCGGGCGCGTGTGCGTTCGGGCGGCCATCGCGCAACCGGCGTACGATCGGCCGAACGGCAGATTGTTCAAGCGCGCCGGCGCGCGGCACAATAGCGGAAATACTGGGCGGAGTGACGAATGAAGTTCATTGACGAAGCACGAATCGAAGTCATCGCCGGAGACGGAGGCGATGGCAGTGCGTCGATGCGCCGCGAGAAATTCGTCCCGTTCGGCGGGCCGGACGGCGGCGACGGCGGCCGGGGCGGTAGCGTATACGCGATCGCCGACCGCAACATCAACACGCTGATCGACTACCGTTACGCGAAGAAGCACCTGGCGCGCAACGGCGAAAACGGGCGCGGATCGGATTGCTACGGCAAGGGCGGCGACGATGTCACGCTGCGCATGCCGGTCGGCACGATCATCAGCGACATGGATACCGGCGAGCTGATCGCCGACCTGACCGAGCACGACCAGCAGGTGATGCTTGCGCAGGGCGGCGCCGGCGGGCTCGGCAACCTGCATTTCAAGTCGAGCACGAACCGCGCGCCGCGCCAGAAGACGGACGGCAAGCCCGGCGAGCGTCGCATGCTGAAGCTCGAGCTGAAGGTGCTCGCCGATGTCGGCCTGCTCGGCATGCCGAACGCAGGCAAGTCGACGTTCATCTCGTCGGTGTCGAACGCGCGGCCGAAGATTGCCGACTACCCGTTCACGACGCTTGCGCCGAATCTCGGCGTGGTGCGCGTCGGCCCGAGCAAGAGCTTCGTGATCGCCGACATTCCGGGGCTGATCGAGGGCGCCGCCGAAGGCGCGGGCCTCGGCCATCAATTCCTGCGCCACCTGCAGCGCACCGGCGTGCTGCTGCATCTGGTCGATCTCGCGCCGTTCGACGAAAGCGTCGATCCCGTGGCGGAAGCGACGGCGATCGTCGGCGAGCTGCGCAAGTACGACGAGGCGCTCTACGAGAAGCCGCGCTGGCTCGTGCTCAACAAGCTCGACATGGTGCCGGAAGACGAGCGCAAGGCGCGTGTCGAGGATTTCCTCGAGCGCTTCGAGTGGGACGGCCCCGTGTTCGAGATCTCGGCGCTGACGGGCCAGGGTTGTGAAGCGCTGTGCTACGCGATCTACGACTACCTCTCCGAACATTCGGACGCGCATCGCGCCGCGGAGGCGGAAGATCTCGCGGCAGACGTGCGTTTCCGCGATGCGCCGCCTGCGAAGGGCGATGCAGCGCCGGGCGACGACGCCTGAGCGACTCCGGAGCGCGCCGGGCGTGCCGGGCGTGCCGCCCGGCGCCGGCGTTCAATCGCGCCCGGTCGGAAAGGCAGCAGATACAGGAGACAGTGCAGGATGCGTTCGATCATCGC
Organism: Burkholderia sp. Tr-20390; assembly: GCF_017104595.1. Classification (NCBI taxonomy): domain Bacteria; kingdom Pseudomonadati; phylum Pseudomonadota; class Betaproteobacteria; order Burkholderiales; family Burkholderiaceae; genus Burkholderia; species Burkholderia sp. Tr-20390. Next base: position 42,897 of record NZ_JAAGPC010000048.1, read on the forward strand.
GGATTCGAAGCGATTGGTGGTGAAGGTGGGCTCCAGCCTCGTGACCAACGACGGCAAGGGGCTCGATCATGCGGCAATCGGCCGCTGGGCGGCTCAGATCGCCGCACTGCGCGCGCAGGGCAAGGAAGTCGTGCTCGTCAGTTCGGGCGCGATTGCCGAAGGGATGCAGCGGCTCGGCTGGAGCAAGCGACCGCGGGAAATCGACGAGTTGCAGGCTGCCGCCGCCGTCGGCCAGATGGGGCTCGCGCAGGTCTATGAAAGCCGCTTCACCGAGCACGACATCCGCACCGCGCAGATCCTGCTGACGCATGCCGACCTGGCGGACCGCGAGCGTTACCTGAATGCACGTTCGACGATGCTGACGCTGCTGCGGCTTGGCGTCGTGCCGATCATCAACGAGAACGACACGGTCGTCACCGACGAAATCAAGTTCGGCGACAACGATACGCTCGGCGCGCTCGTTGCAAACCTGATCGAAGGCGATGCGCTGATCATCCTGACCGACCAGTCGGGGCTGTTCACGGCCGATCCGCGCAAGGATCCGACCGCGACGCTCGTTGCGGAAGCCAATGCAGGCGCGCCGGAGCTCGAGGCGATGGCCGGCGGCGCGGGCTCCAGCCTCGGCCGCGGCGGGATGCTGACGAAGATCCTCGCGGCGAAGCGCGCGGCGCACAGCGGCGCGAACACCGTGATCGCGAGCGGCCGGGAGGCCGACGTGCTCGTGCGTCTGGCGGCCGGTGAGGCGATCGGCACGCAACTGATCGCACGTACCGCGCGGATGGCGGCGCGCAAGCAGTGGATGGCCGACCATCTTCAGGTGCGCGGCCATGTCGTGATCGACGCAGGCGCGGTCGAGAAGCTGACGGCCGGCGGCAAGAGCCTGCTGCCGATCGGCGTGATCGACGTGCAGGGCGCGTTCGCGCGCGGTGAAGTCATCGCGTGTGTCGGCCCCGACGGGCGCGAAGTGGCGCGCGGGCTCACGAACTACAGCAGTGCGGAGACGAAACTGATTCACCGCAAGCCGAGCGGCGAGATCGAATCCGTGCTCGGCTACATGCTGGAGCCCGAATTGATCCATCGCGACAACCTGGTGCTGGTGTGACCATTCGAGCAGGTTCCGGCCGCCAAACGAAAAAGCCCGCGTGATGCGGGCTTTTTTCTTGCGGCGAACAGGGGCGCGGCGGGCGCCGCGCGCCGTCAGCGCAACTGGCTCATCGCGGTGCGGTGAAACCGGATGTTCTCCAGGATCTGCTGGGTCGAGCCCTGCGGCATCTTGTTCGCGCAGAAGTAGTCCTGATAGAGCGCCGAGTGGTAGGCATTCAGTTCGCCGTTCTCGATGCGCCGCCAGTCGTTTTCGACGGTGCGGTCCCAGCCGTCGTGTTCCGAATTCAGGCCGGCATACTGGCGCCACTCGTAGGTGTCGCAGCGGATGCCTTCGTAGTTCACGTTGCGCGCGCCGGCCGGGCTCGTGATGACGACCGCGTAGCGCACGACGCCATCGGTGCCGACCGCCAGCGACTTCGCATCGACGAAGAACTTGAGCGGCGTGTTCTGCGATACGTTGAACGGCAGCAGGTCGCCCGTCTGCGGCAGCGGCGGCAGCGAGTCGACCGTGTTTTCCTTCCACGTGCCCTGGCGGTCCAGCAGATACACGAACTCGCTGTCATCCTTGTTGGTGGGCGTCTTCGAATTCGCGCAACCTGCCAGCGTGGCCACCGCGGCAATCGATGCGAGCGCGAGAGCAATCGCTTTCAATTTGCATTCCTCGTAAAAAAAGGGCGCGACACCAAGGTCGCGCCCGGTCATGCAGTTCGATTCGTCATTTGCCGACGATCACGTGGGGCGGCATCTCGTCGAGCGTGCCCGCTTCCACTTCGATCTCCGAACAGACTACCGATGTGTCGACAATCGTCAGCGTCTGCTGGGCCTCTACGCCAATGACGCGCGGATAGCGCGACAGACGCGGCCCACGCGGCTTCTCGGCTCGCTGCGCCGGGCGGCGCAGGAAGCGCGACAGTTCCGTCAGCGCCAACTGATAGACATCCCGCTTGAACTCGATCACCGCATCGAGCGGCACCCAGTACTCGTTCCAGCGCCACGCATCGAACTCCGGGTGGTCGGTCGCGCGCAAGCAAATGTCGCAATCGCGTCCAACCATCCGCAGCAGGAACCAGATCTGCTTCTGGCCGCGGTAATGACCGCGTACTTCGCGTTTAATGAACTTGTCAGGCACCTCATAACGCAACCAGTCGCGTGTGCGGCCGATTATCTTGACGTGTTCCGGGTGCAGGCCCGTTTCCTCGTGCAGTTCCCGGTACATCGCCTGCATGGGGGTCTCGCCGTACTTGATCCCACCTTGAGGAAACTGCCAGGAATGCTCGCGGAGCCGCTTGCCCCAAAACACCTCGTTGCGCGCGTTCAAGAGGATGATGCCGACGTTCGGGCGAAAGCCTTCACGATCCAGCATACAACCACCTTCGAATCCTTTAAAATTGCTTTGATTATAAACAGATAACGGGCGCTGCGCACCGTGACGGAGCGAATCCGCGCGGGGCACACCGGTTGAATTGTCCCTGATTAGTCTGCTACGTCATCTGCGCCATTGCCGTTCGTCGCGCGCAGCTTTTTCACCTTGAAACTTTTTCGGGCGCCCCGCCTGGGGGCGCCGTTTTTGGAACCGTCCGCATGAAAGCTTCCCGTTTCTTTATCGGCACCCTGAAAGAAGCACCCGCCGACGCAGAGATCGTCAGCCACAAGCTGATGGTGCGCGCCGGCATGATCCGTCGCGTCGCCGGCGGCATCTATAACTACCTGCCGGTCGGCCTGCGTTCGATTCGCAAGGTCGAGGCGATCGTGCGCGAGGAAATGAACCGGGCGGGCGCCATCGAGCTGCTGATGCCGGCCGTGCAACCCGCCGAGCTGTGGCAGGAATCGGGCCGCTGGGAGCAGTACGGTCCCGAGCTGCTGCGCTTCAAGGACCGCAAGGACAACGACTTCGTGATCGGGCCGACGCACGAGGAAGTCATCACCGACATCGCGCGCAACCAGATCAAGAGCTACCGGCAGATGCCGGTGAACTTCTACCAGATCCAGACGAAGTTCCGCGACGAGATCCGTCCGCGCTTCGGCGTGATGCGCGGCCGCGAATTCATCATGAAGGACGCGTACTCGTTCGACAAGGACGCGGCCGGCCTGAACGAGTCGTATCGCAAGATGTACGACGCGTACGTGCGCATCTTCACGCGCCTCGGCCTCGAGTTCCGTGCGGTCGCGGCCGACAGCGGCTCGATCGGCGGCAACTTCTCGCACGAATTCCACGTGATCGCCGACACCGGTGAAGACGCGATCGCGTACTGCCCGACGTCCGAATTCGCGGCGAACATCGAGGCGGCCGAAGCGCTGCCGCTGATCGCCGAACGCGCGGCGCCGGCCGAAGCGATGGAGAAGGTCGCGACGCCCGGCAAGGCGAAGTGCGAAGCCGTCGCCGAGCTGCTGGCCATCCCGCTCGAGCGCACGATCAAGTCGATCGTGCTCGCGACCGACAACGAAGGTGCCGAGCCGACCATCTGGCTCGTGATGCTGCGCGGCGATCACGACCTGAACGAGATCAAGGTGTCGAAGCTGCCGGGCCTGAAGAACCACCGCTTCGCGACCGAGCAGGAAATCGTCGAGTGGTTCGGCACGCCGCCGGGCTATCTCGGCCCGGTCGGCACGAAGAAACCCGTGAAGGTGATCGCGGACCGCACGGTCGCGAACATGAGCGACTTCGTCGTCGGCGCGAACGAGGTCGACTACCACATCGCTGGCGTGAACTGGGGCCGCGACCTGCCCGAGCCGGACGTCGCCGACGTGCGCAACGTGAAGAAGGGCGACCCGTCGCCGGACGGCAAGGGTGTGATCGACATCTGCCGCGGCATCGAGGTCGGCCACGTGTTCCAGCTCGGCACCAAGTATTCGGAAGCGATGGGTGCGACGTTTCTCGACGAGTCGGGCAAGCCGCAGCCGATGCTGATGGGCTGCTACGGCGTCGGCGTCACGCGCATTCTCGGCGCGGCGATCGAACAGAACTTCGACGACCGCGGCATCATCTGGCCCGAGTCGATTGCACCGTTCGAAGTCGTGCTGTGCCCGATGGGCTATGACCGCAGCGACATGGTGCGCGAGACCGCCGACAAGCTGTACGCGGAACTCGTCGCAGCCGGCATCGACGTGATCCTCGACGATCGCGGCGAGCGCCCGGGCGTGATGTTCGCCGACTGGGAACTGGTCGGCGTGCCGCATCGCCTCGTGATCGGCGAGCGCGGCCTGAAGGAAGGCAAGATCGAGTATCAGGGCCGCCGCGACGCCGAAGCGACGCTGCTGCCGGCCGACGCGGCTGCGGCGACGGTCGCGGAGAAGATCCGCGCCGCGCTCGCGCGCTAAGCGCACCGACCGGGGAACGCGGTGGAATACACCTTCCTGTCGGCCACCGTGCTCCTGGTGCTGATCACCGATCCGCTCGGCAACATCCCGCTGTTCATTTCGGCGATGCGGGATGTGCCGCGCGAGCGGCGCGTGAAGCTGATCCTGCGTGAAGTGGGGATCGCGTTCGTGATCCTGCTGTTCTTCATGCTGGTCGGCGACCGTTTCCTGCGGATGATGAGCCTCACCGACCTGTCGCTGCGGCTCGGCGGCGGGATCGTGCTGTTCCTGATCGCGCTGCGGATGATCTTCCCGCATCCGGACGGCGCGCTCGGCAACGATCCGCGTGCGGGCGGCGAGCCGTTCATCGTGCCGCTCGCGATTCCGGCGCTCGCCGGGCCGTCCGCGCTCGCGACGGTGATGCTGCTGACGTCGCAGGGGCCCGGCAAGATGCTCGAGTGGGTCGGCGCGCTGACGGTCACGATGATCGTCTGCGCGGTGACGCTGGTGCTGGCCGAGCGGATCCAGCAATGGATCGGCGAGCGGACCGTCGCGGCGTTCGAGCGCCTGATGGGCCTCGTGCTCGTCGCGATTTCGGTCGAGATGATGCTAGGCGGCGTCCGCGCGTTCGTGCACCAGCTGTAGGACGGGGCGGCGCGCACCCAAGACGCCAAAAAAGCGGCGCTCCGGGAAACCGGAGCGCCGCTTTCTATTTATATAGTGCGGAGCGGGGCGCTCAGACGTTCGTGGTCAGCGCGCGGATCGTCGGCAGGTTGCGCCAGTAGCCCTTCGCATCCATCCCGCAGCCGAACACGTAGCGGTCCGGTACCGCGAAGCCGCAGAAGTCGGGGTGCAGCGGCTTGGCCTTCGCGAGCGTCTTTTCGCACAGCACGGCCGACATGAAGCGCTTGGCGCCCATGTCGAGAATGCGATCGCGGATCGCGGCCATCGTCTCGCCTTCGTCGAGGATGTCGTCGAGCACGAGCACGATCCGGTCCTTCACCGATTCGCGCGGCGCGACGCGCCAGTGCATCTCCGGGCTGCCCTGCGTCGTGTTGCGGTAGCGGGTCAGGTGGATGTAGTCGAATTCCAGCGGGAAATCGAGATGCGGCAGCAGCATCCCGGTAAACACCGCGGCGCCGCCCATCACCGAGAGAACGAGCGGGAACGCGTCGCCGATCTCGGCGCGGATCGCGTCGGCCATCTTGGAGATCGACGCGTTGACGGCGTCCGCCGAGACGATCTCTTCTGAGTGGTTGAAAATGTGGAGGGCTTCTTCGCGGTTCATGTGTTCTGGCGGGCAGTCGGTATACAAATAAGAATGAAGCAGAACGGCCGCCGCGCGCTACAGCAAAAACCCGCGCGCCGGCCGATGGGCGGAATCAGCGCATGCCGGGCATCATGCCCTTCAGGCCGCGCATCATCTTCTGCATGTTGCCGCCCTTCAGCTTCTTCATCATCGTACGCATCTGGTCGTACTGGTTCAGCATCCGGTTGACTTCCTGCACCGGCACGCCCGCGCCGGCCGCAATGCGGCGCTTGCGCGTCGCCTTGATGATCTCGGGTTTCGCGCGCTCGGCCGGCGTCATCGAGCTGATGATGCCTTCCATCCGGCGGATCGACTTCTCGGCCTGGCCCATGTCGGCGCCGGCGGCCGCCTGCTGGAACTGCGCAGGGAGTTTATCCATCAGCGACGACAGCCCGCCCATGTTCTTCATCTGCGAGATCTGCGCGCGGAAATCGTTCAGGTCGAAGTCGCCGCCTTTCTTGACCTTGTCGGCGAGCTTCTGCGCAGCCTGCACGTCGACGCCGCGCTGCGCTTCCTCGACGAGCGCGAGGATGTCGCCCATGCCGAGGATCCGGTTCGCCATCCGGTCGGGGTGGAACACCTCGAGGCCGTCGAGCTTCTCGGCCACGCCGACGAACTTGATCGGCTTGCCCGTGACGTGACGCACCGACAGCGCGGCGCCGCCGCGCGAGTCGCCGTCGAGCTTGGTCAGCACGACGCCGGTGAGCGGCAGCGTGTCGTTGAACGCCTTCGCGGTGTTGACCGCGTCCTGGCCGAGCATCGCGTCGACGACGAACAGCGTTTCGGCCGGCTTCAGCGTGCCGTGCAGCGCGGCGATTTCCTGCATCATCGCCTCGTCGATGCCGAGGCGACCGGCCGTGTCGACGATCAGCACGTCATGGTAGTGGCGCTTCGCCCAGTCGACGGCCGCAACCGCGATGTCGACGGGCTTCTGGTCCGGCGTGGACGGGAAGAAGTCGGCGCCGACCTGTTCGCTCACCGTTTTCAGCTGCATGATTGCGGCCGGGCGATACACGTCGCACGACACGGTCAGCACCTTCTTCTTGTACTTCTCGCGCAGCAGCTTCGCGAGCTTGCCGGCGGTCGTGGTCTTGCCCGCGCCTTGCAGGCCGGCCATCAGGATCACGGCGGGCGGCGTGACCGCGAGGTTCAGCTCGGCGGCCTTGCCTTCGTAGTCGCCGCCGATCACGGCGGTCAGTTCCTTCTGGACCACGCCGACCAGCGCCTGACCCGGCGACAGGCTGCTGATCACTTCTTCGCCGAGCGCCTTTTCCTTGACCTTGGCGATGAATTCGCGGACGACCGGCAGCGAAACGTCGGCCTCCAGCAGGGCGAGACGCACCTCGCGGAGCATCTCCTGCGTGTTCGCCTCGGTAAGCCGGGCCTCGCCGCGCAGCGTCTTGACGACGCGCGCCATCCGTTGAGTGAGATTGTCGAGCATGGGGAGCGATGGACAGTGGGGCCCGAAGGCGCGGCGGAACCGAACAAAGGGAGCCGTCGCGGGAAGGGGGCCTAGTGTAAACTTCGAACATGGATATTGTACTGTATGCCCTCACCGCATTCCTGTACGGCGGCCTCGCCGTCGCAGGCTGGCGCACGCACCGCCAGGGCGCGACGCCGCTCGTCGCGAGCGTGCCGGCCGTGCCGGTTCCCGCGTCCGCCGCGTCCGGGATGAGCGGGGCCGGCCGCGCGCTGCTGTTCGCCGCGCTGGTCGCGCACGGCGTGCTGCTCCACATGACGATCTTTCCGAACGACGCGATGGTGTTCGGCTTCGCGTTCGCGCTGTCCGCGATGTTCTGGCTCGGCGCCGGCATCTACTGGATCGAGAGCTTCTTCTTCCCGCTCGACAGCCTGCGCCTGCTGGTACTGCCGCTCGCGTGCGGCGCGTCGCTGCTGCCGCTCGTGTTCGGCGGCGTGCGGGTGCTTCCTTATGCCGCAGCGCCGTTGTTCAAGCTGCATTTCCTGATCGCGAACATCGCCTACGGCCTGTTCGCGATCGCGGCGCTGCACGCGATCCTGATGCTGATGGTCGAGCGGCGCCTGCAGTCGCTGCGGAGCGGCGGGCGCGACGGCTCGACGGGCTGGATCGCGAGCTGGCTCGAGACGCTGCCGCCGCTGCTCACGCTCGAGAAGCTGCTGTTCCGCCTGATCGGCGCCGGCTTCGTGCTGCTCACGCTGACGCTCGCGTCGGGCATCCTGTTCAGCGAGCAGGTCGACGCGCGCGCGCTGCGCCTCGACCACAAGACGGTATTCGCGATCCTGTCGTGGCTGATGTTCGGCGGCCTGCTGGTCGCCCGCAAGACGTCGGGCTGGCGTGGCCGTGGTGCCGCGCGCTGGGTGCTCGTGTCGTTCGCCGCGCTGCTGCTCGCGTATGTCGGCAGCCGGTTCGTTTTCGAGGTGCTGCTGCACCGTTCCGTGGTTTGAACGCAGGTTTCCGATGCGACAGATTCTTCTCCTGATTCTTCTCTTCTTCGCGGGTTCGTGGATCGCGCGCAAGCTGCGCCAGGCCCAGGAGCACGCGCAGGCGCGCACCGGCCGCGGCGCCGGTTACGACGGCACG
>NZ_JAAGPC010000049.1:0-50805 GCF_017104595.1 Burkholderia sp. Tr-20390
GCATCGGTCGGCCGCACCGACGGCGGCCCGCTGCTGCCGGGCGCCGCGCCGCTGTCGTTCGACGCGTTCGCGCGGCGCGCGCTGACCGAGAAGTTCGACCTGTGCCAGTTCGAATTCGAATCGCAGCCGTGGCGCTTCGACCGCGCGACGGTGAAGCGCCTGCGCGTGCCGCTCGCGCTCGTCGCGGCGACGCTCGGCGTGGCGGTGATCGGGATGAACCTGCACTGGTGGAAGCTGTCGCGCGAGCGCGATGCGCTGTCCGCGCAGATCACCGAGACGCTGCTGTCCGCGTTCCCGAAAACGACGACGGTGCTCGATCCGCCCGCGCAGATGCAGCGCCAGCTCGATCAGTTGCGTCTCGCGGCCGGCGAACTGTCGCCGAACGATTTCCTCGCGCTGGCGAGCGGGCTGTCGCGTTCGATGGGCGCGCTGCCGCTGAACGGCATCGCGTCGCTCGACTATCACGACCGACGGCTCGACGTCGGCTTCAAGCCGGAGGTCAAGGTCGATCCCGATTTCACGCAGCGCCTCGCGCGTAACGGACTGTCCGGCGAAGTCGACAGCAACACGGGCAAATGGACGATCCGGAGCCGCTCATGAAGACGGAACAACTGAACCAGACGCTGGCCCAGTTCTGGGGCGAGCGCTCCCAGCGCGAAAAGATGCTGCTCGGCTGGGGCGGCGCCGTGCTGGCGGTCGCGATCGCGTATTCGGTGCTGTGGTCGCCCGCGCAGGAAGGCCGCGCGCGGATCCAGCGCGAGCTGCCGACGATGCGCCGCGAGCTGGCGCAGATGACCGCGCAGGCGAACGAGGCGAAGTCGCTGACGGCCGCCGCGCAGGGCGTGGCACCGACCGGCCTCGCGCTGAAGGACGCGCTGACCGCGTCGCTGTCCGATCACGGGCTGCAGGGCGCGCAGGTGCAGATCGTCGGCAACGGCGTGCAGATCCAGATGAAGAACGTGTCGTTCCCGGCGTGGACGCAGTGGCTCGACGATGCGCGCCGGCAGTTCAAGGTGCAGGTCGGCGAGGCGCATGCCACCGCGCTGAAGGACGATGGCCAGGTCGACCTGACGGCCGTGATGCAACCGTCTACGCAGAAATGACGCAGTTGGACGACGCAAGTGGCGGTCGGCCGATGAGGCCGGGATTGAAGCGGCTCGCCACCGCATTGCCGTGGGTACTGGCGGGCGGCCTGGCGACGGCGGTGACGCTCGTCGCACTTGCGCCGGCCGCGTGGATCGCGCCGCAGTTCGCGCGCGCGACCGGCGGGCACGTGAATCTCGTCGATCCCGACGGGTCGCTGTGGCACGGCTCGGGCACGCTGATGCTCGCGCCGGGGGCCGACCAGAGCGCGGCGACGCTGCTGCCCGGCCGGGTCGAATGGACCACGCGCTTCTGGCCGCTGCTGACCGGGCGCGTGCAGATGCGCATGCGGCAGACCGAGGCGATGCCCGACGCGGTCACGCTCGATGCGACGTGGCGCGGCGCGGTGCTGTCGGCGGGCACGATGGCCGTGCCCGCGTCGCTGCTCGCCGGGCTTGGCACACCGTTCAACACGCTCGACCTGCAGGGCGACGTGCGGCTCGGCTGGAGCGACTGGCGCCTGATCGGCAACAACGCGTTCGGCCAGCTGACGGTGACGATCGAGTCGATGAGTTCGCGCGTCTCGCGCGTGAAGCCGCTCGGTTCGTACCGCGCGGTGCTGCAGGCGAAGGGGGCCGGCGCCGATCTCGACCTGTCGACGACGCAGGGCCCGCTGTTCCTCGACGGCCACGGCACTTTCGGCCCGGGCCAGGGCTCGTTCCGCGGCACCGCGCATTCGGCGCCCGAGCAGCAGGCGAACCTCGCGGGGCTGCTGAACCTGCTCGGCCACCCGATCGGCAACAACGAGGTGTCGCTGATCTTCGGCGACGCGCAGCGCTGACGCGCGCGTCGCCCTTTTCTTCCTACTTCTGCGCGAGCGGCGCGGCGACCGCCGGTGCGGTGGCCGCGGGCGCGGCCGCACCGGACGCCGGCACCGGTGCAGGCGCCGCCACGTCGCCGTTCTCGCGCGCCATCTCCGCGACGTTCCAGCCGCCGCCGAGCGCCTTCACGAGCCCGACCGACGACGTCATCCGCTGCCCGGCGATCGTCGCGAGCTTCTGCTGCGCGGTGAACGCGGTGGTCTGCGCGGTCAGCACGTTCAGGTAGGCGACCGTGCCGGCCTTGTACTGGTTCGTGACGATCGCAAGCGAATGCTCGGCGCTGTCGACCGCCTGCCGCTGCACGTCGATTTCCTGCGCGAGGATGCGCTGCGACGCGAGGTTGTCCTCGACGTCCTGGAACGCGGTGAGCACCGCGAGGCGGTACGCGGCGACGTCCTGGTCGTAGGTCGCGCGCGCGGCGTCGGTCTGCGCGGCGCGCAGCCCGGCGTCGAACAGCGTGGCCGCGAGCTGCGGGCCGACCGTCCAGAAGCGCGCCGGCAGCGTGAACAGCTGCGACCACACCGAGCTCTGGAAGCCGCCGGTGGCCGACAGCGTGAGCGTCGGAAAGAACGCGGCGATCGCGACGCCGATCTGCTCGTTCGCCGCCGCCGCACGGCGCTCGGCCGCGGCGATGTCGGGCCGGCGCTCGAGGATCGCGGACGGCACGTCGACCGGCGTGATCGGCGGCTCGGCGGTGAGCGGATTCGGCGGCAGCGAGAAAGTGGACGCCGGTTCGCCGATCAGCGTCGCGATTGCATGCTCGTACTGCGCGCGGGCCACGCCGTTGTCGATCGATGCGGCCTGCGCGCTCTGCAGCTGCGTCTGCGCCTGGATCACGTCAGCACGTGCGGCGACGCCCTGCGCGTACTGGTTCTGCGTGAGTTTCAGCGACTGTTCGTACGACTTCACGGTGTCGTCGAGCAGCTTCTGCAGCGCATCGGACGTGCGCAGCTGGAAATAGGTTTGCGCGAGCAGCGCCTGCTGCGACAGCCGAGCGTTCGCGAGATCGGCCGCGGCGGCCGCTTCGCCGGCACGCTGCGCGCTGACGGTGCGACTCACCTTGCCCCACAGGTCCGGTTCCCAGCTCGCGTCGAGGCCGACGCTGTAGCTGTTGTTGATCGAGCCGGACGAACCGCTGCCGAAGCTCGACGACGAACCCGACGACACCGACGTGCGCGGCGTGCGGGCGCGCGAGCCCGACGCGGTCAGCCCGACGGTCGGGAAATACGCGGCCCGCGCCTCGGTGACGAGCGCGCGCGCCTGCCGGTACGCGGCCGCCGATTGCGCGATGGTCTGGTTCGACGCGTTGAGCCTGCCGATCAGCGCGTCGAGCTGCGGGTCGTTGTAGACCGTCCACCACGCGCCGCGGTCGGTGCGGTCGGCGGGCTGCGCGACCTTCCAGCCGGCCGGCGCTTCCTTGTAGGCGGCGGGGATCGACGTGTCGGGCCGGTGATAGTCGGGCCCGACGGCGCAGCCGGCGAGCAGCACGGCCGTCGCGACGGCGACGGCGGCGCTCAGCGGGCGAAGGGCGCGCGGGAGGGAGGCGTACGGCATGGTGGTTTTCCTGTCTGGGCGCGACGTCCGGCGAGCGGCGTCGCGCGATGCGGTCGTCGTGCCGCTGGCGGACAAATGGTAACTGACGGCTGGAAAGCTGCGCAGCCCCAAGGGTACGGTGCGCAGGGACAGGAATGTGTTACCGGCGCGAGCGGCCGGTTTACCGGCCATTACGGCCAGCTGACGGGAAGACGGGGAGGCCACGCCGGCCGTGCGGGGCGCGGCCGGCGCTCAGTCGGAGCAGCCAGGAAGGCGGGACACGCGCGCGGTCAGCGGTCAGTGGCAGCGCGCGGGCAGCGGGAGCGGTTCGGCGGCGGACCGCCATGTCGACGGCTCCGTCGCGGCCGGCTGGCCCGCGCGGCGAGCGCCGTCTTTCGCGTTGCGCTGCCGGCGATGATCGAACCATGCGAATCCGAGCGCCGCGAGCGAGCCGCCCGGGACCACCAGCATCGTCACGTACAGCGCGATCTTCCAGCCGCGGTGCGGCCCGGAAAACGCATGATGAGCGGTATCGGTCAGGTTGCGGCGCAGCGCGCCGGCGGCATTTTTCAGGAACAGCATCGCGAACATCCTCGGGGTGCCCGCAGCGCGGGCGCATCGGTCAGAACATAGTCTCCGGCAGTGCAACATGCACGTCGTAACTGGTTGCCTCAAATAATATTGACTAAGCAAGCAATTTTCAAGATACTGGGCGCGTTTAAATCTGAAACGCACTATTGCTGCGCGCGCAATCGCATGACCGGCGGCCTCTACGATCCCGAGAACATCGCGCTGGAAACGAGCCTCGGCTATTACCTGTCGAAGGCGAAGCAGGCGCTCGTCGAGCGGATGGACCGTGCGCTCGAGCCGCTCGACCTCACCGCGCAGCAGATCGGCGTGATCCTGCTGCTGTCGCGCGGCTATGCGCGCACGCCGTTCGAGCTGTCCCGCAAGATGTCGTACGACAGCGGGTCGATGACGCGGATGCTCGACCGCCTCGAACGCAAGGGGCTGGTCGCCCGCTCGCGCAGCGAGCAGGATCGCCGGATGATCGAGCTGACGCTGACCGAACGCGGCGCCGACGCCGCGCGTGCGCTGCCGTCGCTGATCGCGAACGCGCTCAACGCGCAACTCGACGGTTTCTCGGCCGACGAGCTCGTGACGCTCACCGGCCTGTTGCAGCGCTTCATCGCCAACGGGCCCGGTTCGACCGGTTGCCCGAAACCCGACGACGAAGCGGACGGCTGAGGTGCGCGGAGGCCCCATGTCTAGGTTAAGCACTCGCTTATTTATCTGTCTGGGCAGAAGATGACAAGGCACGCGCTCCCCTTTTCCCTTTATCCGTTCCACCCGGCCGGGTTGCGCTGCGGCGCACACCCGTGCGTTGCGCCGGCGCATCGCGCGCGCCGCGTCTAGGAGATTCCGATGTCCGCCACCACGGCATCCGCCGCCCCCGCCGCCGAACCCGCGCCGTTGTCCGGCGGTGCGCTCGCGCTGCTCACCGTCGGGCTCGCGCTCGGCACCTTCATGGAAGTGCTCGACACGTCGATCGCGAACGTCGCGGTGCCGACCATTTCCGGCAGCCTCGGCGTCGCGACGAGCGAAGGCACCTGGGTGATCTCGTCATACTCGGTGGCGTCCGCGATCGCGGTGCCGCTCACCGGCTGGCTCGCGCGGCGGGTCGGCGAGGTGCGGCTGTTCACGCTGTCGGTGCTCGCGTTCACCGTCGCATCGGCGCTGTGCGGCCTCGCGACCAACTTCGAGACGCTGATCGCGTTCCGGCTGCTGCAGGGCCTCGTGTCGGGGCCGATGGTGCCGCTGTCGCAGACGATCCTGATGCGCAGCTACCCGCCCGCGAAGCGCGGGCTCGCGCTCGGGCTATGGGCGATGACGGTGATCGTCGCCCCGATCTTCGGCCCGTTGCTGGGCGGCTGGATCAGCGACAACTACACGTGGCCGTGGATCTTCTACATCAACCTGCCGATCGGCATCTTCTCGGCGACCTGCGCGTATTTCCTGCTGCGCGGCCGCGAGACGAAGACGTCGAAGCAGCGGATCGACGCGATCGGCCTGGCACTGCTCGTGATCGGCGTGTCGTGCCTGCAGATGATGCTCGACCTCGGCAAGGACCGTGACTGGTTCAACTCGACGTTCATCGTCGCGCTCGCGCTGATCGCGGTCGTGTCGCTCGCGTTCATGCTCGTGTGGGAGGCGACCGAGAAGGAGCCGGTGGTCGACCTGTCGCTGTTCAAGGACCGCAACTTCGCGCTCGGCGCGATGATCATCTCGTTCGGCTTCATGGCGTTCTTCGGCTCGGTCGTGATCTTCCCGCTGTGGCTGCAGACGGTGATGGGCTACACGGCCGGCAAGGCCGGCCTCGCGACCGCGCCGGTCGGGCTGCTCGCGCTCGTGCTGTCGCCGCTGATCGGCCGCAACATGCACCGGCTCGACCTGCGGATGGTCGCGAGCTTCGCGTTCATCGTGTTCGCCGGCGTGTCGATCTGGAATTCGACGTTTACGCTCGACGTGCCGTTCAACCATGTGATCCTGCCGCGGCTCGTGCAGGGGATCGGCGTCGCGTGCTTCTTCGTGCCGATGACGACGATCACGCTGTCGAGCATCTCCGACGACCGGCTCGCGAGCGCGTCGGGGCTGTCGAACTTCCTGCGCACGCTGTCCGGCGCGATCGGCACCGCGGCCAGCTCGACGTTCTGGGAGAACGACGCGATCTACCACCACGCGCGGCTGTCGGAATCGGTGAGCGTGTATGCGCAGAGCACGACCGACTACCAGGGTGCGCTGTCGCAGCTCGGCATCGTCGGCCAGACGGCCAATGCGCAGCTCAACCAGCTCGTCACGCAACAGGGCTTCATGATGGCGACCAACGACTTCTTCCTGCTGTCGGCGTTCATGTTCGGCGCGCTCGCGGCGCTCGTGTGGGTCACGAAGCCGAGGAAGGGTGCGGGGCCGGCGATGGGGCATTGAAACCAGTGACTGGCGGCGGGCACTGCGACGTCTTGCGGGCGCGCTCGCCTTCTCGCATCTTCAAACTAAACTAAGCCGACAAGATTGTTTCAATTCGGCCGATTTCGAGGGTGCGATGCAGACTTACGACATGGGTGAAGCAAAGACGAGCCTGCCGCAGTTGATCGACAAAGCCGTCGACACTGGCAAGCCGTTTGTGATTGCCAAAGCCGGCAAGCCGCTCGTCAGGGTCGTACGATCGACATGCCGAAGCCCGTTTCACGAAGCCGGATCGGCTTCATGAAGAGGCAGATTCGTGTCCCGGATCACTTCGATTCGATGGGCCGCGATACGATTTCGAAGCTGTTCGAGAGCGGCGGGTAAAGTTGTCGATCCAGCTCGTCTGATCGCGCGCTGCGCATCACTCCCGCGCCCGCAACCCGCCGAACGCCAGATCGTCACCCGGCGCGATCGGCAGCGTCGCCCGCGCCACGTCGAGCCACGCGCGCGCCGCGTGCGACAGATACCCCTTCTTCAGCCAGCCGAGCGCGATCGCCCACGTGATCTCCGGCTCGACGATCGGCCGGCACGTGAACTGGCCCGCGTCGAGCCGCCGGCAATACGGCTCGGGCAGCAGCGCGATGCCGACCCCCGCATGCACGAGCGCGGCCATGAAATCCCAGTGGCCGCTGCGGCTCACGATCGACGGCGTGAAGCCGGCCTGCCGGCACGCATCCAGCACCGCGTCGTGCAGCGCGAGACTTTCCGCGTAGAACACGAACGACTCGCGCGCGAGATCCGCGAGCGGCACGGCCGCGTGATCCTCCCAGCGCGACTCGCGCGGCGCGACGAGCCACAGCGGCGCGCGCACCATCGGCAGCCGCTCGAAGGTGCCGGGATCGACCGGCTCCAGCAGCCCGCCGAGCTCCAGCTCACCCGACGTCAGCGCGGCCTCGATCATCCGCGCGCCCTGCTCGAACAGCTTCAGCTCGATGTTCGGATAGCGCTGCTTGTACGCGGCGATGATCGGCGTGAACAGCGAGCCGCCGAGCGGCGGGATGCCGATCGTCAGCTCGCCGCGCCCGAGCGTGCCGAGATCGTTCAGCTCCGACTGCAGCTGCGCCTGCGCGGCGAGCACGTCCTGGCCGCGCTGGAACACGATCCGCCCCGCGTCGGTCAGCACCATCTGCCGGCCGTCGCGCAGCAGCAGCGGCGAGCCGATCTCGTCCTCGAGCGCCTTCACCATCTTGCTGATGGTCGGCTGGGTCACGAACAGCTTGTCGGCGGCCGCCGTGAAACTCTGCTGGCGAACCACCTCGACGAAGTACCGCAACGCGCGCAATTCCATCGATGACTCCCCAAAGTGGTGCGGCGATCAGAAAGTGAATTCCGAATTGGAATGACAAGGATAGAGACAAGTCATTTTATTTATGGTTAGGGGAAACCCTATACTCCCACCATCAACGGAATATCTGTAGGGAGCCCGCCATGACCAAGCCGACCGCCGCACTCGCCGCCCGCCCCGCCGCTTCGGGCAGCCTGGCCCGCACGGGCCGGATCGCGCTGCAGGCCGCCGCGCTCGGCGCGCTGTGGATGGCGGTCGACTGGGCCGTGCGCAAGATCGGGCTGCCGATTCCGTCCGGCGTGATCGGCCTCGCGGTGCTCCTCGTGCTGCTGTTCTCGGGCCGCGTCGCGCCCGCCTGGGTGAAGGACGGCGCGAACTGGCTGCTGTCCGACATGCTGCTGTTCTTCGTGCCGGCCGCCGTCGCGGCCGTGCAGTACGGCGGGCTGTTCCGCGAGGACGGCTGGCGCATCGCGCTGGTGATGCTCGCCGGCACCGCGTTCGTGATGGTCGCGGTGGCCGTCGCGGTCGACCTCGCCGCGAAGCTCGAGCGCCGGCTCGCCGCACAGCGCGTGTTCGCCGAACGCCGCCGCACGCGCCTCACCGCCGCGTCCGCCCACTGAGCCGGAGCCTGCCATGCTTGCCGCATTGTCGAACCTGTCCGCCGACCAGGCGAACACCGCGATCTCGTTCGGCTGCTTCGTGCTGACGGTGGTGCTGTATTTCGCGTCGAAGCGGCTCTACGCATACAAGAAGACGCTGCTGTTCTCGCCGCTCGTGTTCGTGCCGGGCGTGCTGGTGCTGCTCGTCCTGCTGACCGGCATCCCCTATTCGGTCTACTTCCACGACACGCGCTGGCTGATGTGGCTGCTCGGCCCGGCGACGATCGCGTTCGCGGTGCCGATCTACGACTATCGCGACCTGATCCGCCGCCACTGGCTGTCGCTGTCGGTCGGCGTCGCGGTCGGGATCAGTGCGGGCGTGTGCGGGTCGCTGCTGCTCGCGAAGCTGCTGCACCTGTCGCCCGAGCTGCAGCGCTCGCTGATGACGCGCTCGGTGTCGACGCCGTTCGCGCTCGCCGTATCGGACAAGATCCACGCGCCGAAGGATCTCACCGCGCTGTTCGTGATCGCGACCGGCATCTGCGGGATGCTGCTCGGCGAGCTGGTGCTCGCGCTGGTGCCGATGCGCACGCGGCTCGCGCGCGGCGCGCTGTTCGGCGCGGCCGCCCACGGCGTGGGCACCGCGAAGGCGCGCGAGATCGGCAGCGAGGAAGGCGTCGTGTCGAGCCTGACGATGATGATCGCGGGCGTCGCGATGGTGCTGATCGCGCCGCTCCTGACACTGCTGCCGATCTGACCGGGCGGCGGACGCCCGCCAGGCGCCGGCCTGGCCTGGCCTGGCTCAATCGTGCCTGCCGCCAGCGGCGCGGCAGGCCCCGCGCGGCGGGTACGGCGCTCACGCCCTACGCCACCCACCCCACCCGCTTCAGCCGCCCGCCCCGGCGGCCCTTTCCGCCCCCACTTACCCTGCATCGAGCCGACACCCGGCCGACAATCGGCTGAGATAGCCGCAAATCCCCCCTCTTTTCCGCCCATCGGCCTCGGCCCGGATGCCGAACAATGCATGCTACGAGACATCACGCACGCATTCACATGGCCTCCACGACCGCAAACCCGACCGCCGACAAGCCGGCTTCCTCCGGCAAGTTCAAGCGCATCGCGCTGATCGCCGTCATCGCGCTGGGCGCGGCAGCCGCCGCAGCCGGCGGCATGTACGTGTTCCTGAGCAAGGAAGGCGTCGGCCATGCGAGCAAGCCCGCCGAGCCGGCGCCGCTGGCCGCGCCGGTGTTCTTCCCGCTCGACCCGCTGACCGTGAACCTGCAGTCCGACGACGGCGCACAGCACTACCTGCGCGTCGGCCTGTCGCTGAAGCTCACCGACTCGAAGGCGCAGGAGCAACTGACCGCGCGGATGCCGGAGATCCGCAGCCGGATCCTGCTCGCGCTGTCGAACAAGCATCCCGAGGAGCTCGCGACACCGGACGGCAAACGTTCGCTCGCGAAGGAACTGCGGGAGCTGATCGAGCAGCCGACCCAGCCGGGCAACCAGCGCGCGAAGGTCGACGACGTGCTGTTCACCGAGTTCGTCGTCCAGTAACGCGGCCGAGAAAGGAGCGCGTATGGGTCACCAGGAGTTCATGTCCCAGGAGGAGGTCGATGCCCTCCTCAAGGGCGTCACGGGCGAAGCCGATTCAGTCGACGAACAGCGCGACACATCGGGCGTCCGCCCCTACAACATTGCGACGCAGGAGCGGATCGTCCGCGGCCGGATGCCCGGCCTCGAGATCATCAACGACCGCTTCGCGCGCCTGCTGCGGATCGGCATCTTCAACTTCATGCGGCGCACGGCGGAAATCTCCGTCAGCCAGGTGAAGGTGCAGAAGTACAGCGAGTTCACCCGCAACCTGCCGATCCCGACGAACCTGAACCTGGTGCACGTGAAGCCGCTGCGCGGCACGTCGCTGTTCGTGTTCGACCCGAACCTCGTGTTCTTCGTCGTCGACAACCTGTTCGGCGGCGACGGGCGCTTTCACACGCGCGTCGAGGGCCGCGATTTCACGGCCACCGAGCAGCGGATCATCGGCAAGCTGCTGAACCTCGTGTTCGAGCACTACACGACCGCATGGAAGAGCGTGCGGCCGCTGCAGTTCGAATTCGTGCGCTCGGAAATGCACACGCAGTTCGCGAACGTCGCGACGCCTAACGAGATCGTCATCGTCACGCAGTTCTCGATCGAGTTCGGGCCGACGGGCGGCACGCTGCACATCTGCATGCCGTACTCGATGGTCGAGCCGATCCGCGACGTGCTCGCGTCGCCGATCCAGGGCGAGGCGCTCGAAGTCGACCGCCGCTGGGTGCGCGTGCTGTCGCAGCAGGTGCAGTCCGCCGAGGTCGAGCTGACCGCGAACCTCGCCGAGATCTCGTCGAACTTCGAGAAGATCCTGAACCTGCGCGCGGGCGACGTGCTGCCGCTGGAGATCGAGGACACGATCACCGCGAAGGTCGACGGCGTGCCGGTGATGGAATGCGGCTACGGAATTTTCAATGGTCAATATGCGTTGCGCGTGCAGAAGATGATCAGCGCGGGCGATTCGATGAAGGAAGGTGGATATGAGTGAGCTGAACCAGACGCCCGAGGACGACGCACAAGCGATGGCCGACGCGGCCCTCGCGGCATCGGCCGCCGCCGCGCAGGCGGCACCGGCCGCGGCGGAAGAAGATCCGGGCATGGACGACTGGGCGGCCGCGCTCGCCGAGCAAAACGAGCAGCCGGTGCCGGCCGGTGCGACGGGCGCCGGCGTGTTCCAGCCGCTGTCGAAGGCCGCGGCAAGCTCGACGCACAACGACATCGAGATGATTCTCGACATCCCGGTCAAGATGACCGTGGAGCTCGGCCGCACGAAGATCGCGATCCGCAACCTGCTGCAGCTCGCGCAAGGTTCGGTCGTCGAGCTGGACGGCATGGCCGGCGAGCCGATGGACGTGCTCGTGAACGGCTGCCTGATCGCGCAGGGTGAGGTCGTGGTCGTCAACGACAAGTTCGGCATCCGCCTGACCGACATCATCACGCCGGCCGAACGCATCCGGAAGCTGAATCGATGAACGTAGTAAAGCCCGGCCGCCGCGTGCGCGTCGCAAGCGTGGCAGCGGCTGCCGCGGCCATTGCGGCGTCGCTTGCCTGCACGCCGGCCGGCGCCGCCGACATGAACGCGGTGAACCACCCCGGGTCGATCGCATCGAGCGTGATGGTCGGCTCGGCCGCACCGTCGCTCGGCTTCGGCGCGGTGCTGCAGACGCTGGTCGGGCTCGCGGTCGTGATCGGTCTCGTGTTCGCGTGCGCGTGGCTCGCGCGCCGCTTCGGCTTCCAGCATGCACGCCGCGGCGGCCCGCTGAAGGTCGTGTCGAGCGTCGCGGTCGGCGCGAAGGAAAGCGCGACGATCGTCGAGATCGGCGACACCTGGCTCGTGCTCGGCGTCGCGCCGGGCAACGTGCGATTGCTGCATACGCTGCCGGCCGGTTCGGCGGCGGCCCCGGTTTCCGCTGACGCGCCCGCCGGCGCCGCCCCGTCCGACGGCGGCCTGCCCGGCACGTTCGGCTCGCGGTTTCGCGACGCGCTCGCGGGCGAAGCCGCGAAGCGCCTCGGTCGCGGCAAGGACCGCTGACATGGCGCCGCGCCCTCTTTCCGACCCCGCATTCCGATGAAACACGCCTTCCTGCATCGCGCGGCGCGCTTCGCGCCCGTGCTGATCCTCTGCCTCGCTCCCGCGCTCGCCTGTGCGCAGGCGAACGGCCTGCCCGCATTCAACGCGAGCCCGGGCCCGCACGGCGGCACCACGTATTCGCTGAGCGTGCAGACGATGCTGCTGCTCACGATGCTGTCGTTCCTGCCGGCGATGCTGCTGATGATGACGAGCTTCACGCGCATCATCATCGTGCTGTCGCTGCTGCGCCAGGCGCTCGGCACCGCGACGACGCCGCCGAACCAGGTGCTCGTCGGCCTCGCGATGTTCCTCACCTTCTTCGTGATGTCGCCGGTGCTCGACCGGGCGTACAACGACGGTTACAAGCCGTTCTCCGACGGCTCGATGCCGATGGAGCAGGCGGTGCAGCGCGGCGTCGCGCCGTTCAAGACCTTCATGCTGAAGCAGACCCGCGAGACCGATCTCGCGCTGTTCGCGAAGATCTCGAAGGCCGCGCCGATGCAGGGGCCCGAGGACGTGCCGCTGTCGCTGCTGGTGCCGGCGTTCGTCACGAGCGAGCTGAAGACCGGCTTCCAGATCGGCTTCACGGTGTTCATCCCGTTCCTGATCATCGACATGGTTGTCGCGAGCGTGCTGATGTCGATGGGGATGATGATGGTGTCGCCGTCCACCGTGTCGCTGCCGTTCAAGCTGATGCTGTTCGTGCTGGTCGACGGCTGGCAGCTGCTGATCGGCTCGCTCGCGCAGAGCTTTACGTAAGCCGCGGAGGAACACGCACGATGACGCCCGAACAAGTGATGACGCTCGCGCACCACGCGATGATGGTCGGCCTGCTGCTGGCCGCCCCGCTGCTGCTGGTCGCGCTCGCGGTCGGCCTGGTCGTGAGCCTGTTCCAGGCCGCGACGCAGATCAACGAGGCGACGCTGTCGTTCATCCCGAAGCTGCTCGCGGTCGCCGCGACGCTCGTGATCGCCGGCCCGTGGATGATGACGACGATGCTCGACTACCTGCGGCAGACGCTGCTGCACGTCGCGACCCTCGGCGTCGGCTGAGCCGCGCGCACCACCCGGCGGCGATGTTCTCGGTTACCTACGCGCAGCTCAACGGCTGGCTCACGGCGTTCCTGTGGCCGTTCGTGCGGATGCTCGCGCTCGTCGCGACCGCGCCCGTCGTCGGCCATGCGGCGGTGCCCATCCGCGTGAAGATCGGCCTCGCCGCGTTCATGGCGCTGGTCGTCGCCCCCACGCTCGGCGCGATGCCGGACGTCACCGTGTTCTCCGCGCAGGGCATCTGGATCGTCGTCATGCAGTTCCTGATCGGCGTCGCGATGGGCTTCACGATGCAGATCGTGTTCGCGGCGGTCGGGGCGGCCGGCGATTTCATCGGGCTGTCGATGGGGCTCGGCTTCGCCACCTTCTTCGATCCGCACACGAGCGGCGCGACGCCCGCGATGGGCCGCTTCCTGAACGCGATCGCGATGCTCGCGTTCCTCGCGGTGGACGGTCACCTGCAGGTGTTCGCCGCGCTCACCGCGTCGTTCCAGTCGCTGCCGGTGTCGGCCGACCTGCTGCACGCGCCCGGCTGGCGCACGCTCGCCGGGTTCGGCACGACGGTGTTCGAGATGGGGCTGCTGCTCGCGCTGCCGGTGATCGCGGCGCTGCTGATCGCGAACCTCGCGCTCGGCATCCTGAACCGCGCGGCGCCGCAGATCGGCGTGTTCCAGGTCGGCTTTCCCGTCACGATGCTCGTCGGGCTGTTGCTCGTGCAACTGATGATCCCGAACCTCGTGCCGTTCGTGGCGCACCTGTTCGACATGGGGCTCGACGCGATGGGGCGGGTGCTGACGGGCTGGCGCTGACGCGGCAATACTCGTCGATCGCGACAGGGTTTTCGCGCTGCCCCCTCGCTTTTCGAACGTGTCTGATTGCTCTGGACGTTCGCGAAAAATACGCTGGCGGACCCATCCAGCGAAACGAGCCTCGTCGAGGGTCGATCATCCAGCATGCTCTATACGGGTACAGAAGCGGCACACGTATGGCGTGGTCGTGCGCCAGTATCTCCTGCCTGGTTCGAAATTCGGCCATCGAATCTGCCCGTTCATGCGGAGCCGCTGTTTGACAGTCGATTGGACGCCATCATCGGATACCGTACGGAAACCGGTGGCGTCGCATGTATATACGATCTCGACGGCACATGCATTTCGGTCACCGAGAAGCCGCTGGAAGCGCCGCTCATCGATCCGCTCGATGCGATTTTCGTTGTCGGTGCCGTGTGGCGATCGGGTGCCCGCGCACTGGCGAGGATCGGTGCGCACGGTACTCACGCGATCATCGGTCGGTCCGCACTATCGGGCCTCAGAACGCGCTTCGCTGCGTCGTCAGGCAAGCAACTGCGCCTCGCTGCCGTTCCGCTCGCGCATATGCAAGAACCCTGGCGCTTCGTGCCGGTTCACATTCTTCGACTGGCCATTCGTCATGGCAAGCGCATACCGGATCCCAAAGGACACCGTGGGATCTTCCAGTACACTGCGCCGATGACGCACCGAGGCGTTCGCTATCAGCTCGATGTTGTCGTCCGCGAAAGCGATTACACGGTGCTGCATTTTGTCTACAGGCATTAGCCAATATGACCGGGATAATCGTTCGTGCCGCGCCGCTCGCCGTGCCGGCGACCGCTTGCATGCAATGGGACGCAGATGGCTTCACGCTGTCCTGCGACATTCGCCATGCGCCGGAGAATCCGACGGCACGACCATCCGTTCTCCGTGACCGACTTGACGACCAGTTTCGTGTGCGGCCCGACACCCGTCACGTCATCACCGCCGGCAGCTTGGCGCTCACGCTCGACGGCGCCGGCCGCTTGTGTTCGTTCGACTTCTATACCAACGCCGATCATTGGCAAAAAGCCGATCCAGCGCCGCCCATTCCGGTGTCGCCGCATACGCCGAGCTTCAGTGCCGCATTTGACGCGCTCGGTCGCGCGAGCGTCCGCGAACCGGCGGTTGCCTACGACGACTCGGCACGCTGCCTCTCCCTGATCTGGCAAGACGATGCGTCGATCAGGTACGCGATCGCACCGAATCTGTCGGTTGCCGCCGCGCCCGACGGGAATCTCGCTCGCATCGACCTCGGCGGGATCGCGCCAATTTAAGCAACCGGCCGCATACGGCGCAGCCTGTCTCTTCCTGCGCCGGCCCGCTGCCCCGAAATTGCTGGAAAACCCCTAAACGAACCGCCAACCCGCGAAAGGTTGCAGAAGGTTTCGCCTCCCTATACTCGTCGTGACGATGCAGCAAGCATCGCGCCATACGAATACAACGAAGGAGACGATCCCGATGCGACCCATCCTGCGCACCCTCGCCGTTGCAGCCAGCCTCAGCTGCGCGCTCGCCGCTCACCCCGCTTTCGCCGACGACGGCGGCAAGATCACGATCATGGTCGGCGGGATCGCGAAGCTGATCTACCTGCCCGCGCGGCTCACGCAGGAGCTCGGCAACTTCAAGGCGGAAGGGCTCGACGTCGAGCTGCTGTCGCAGCCGGCCGGCGTCGACGCCGAGAACGAACTGCTGGCGGGCGCCGTGCAGGGCGTGGTCGGCTTCTACGACCACACGGTCGACCTGCAGAGCAAGGGCAAGGACGTGAAGGCGATCGCCGTGCTCTGCCAGGTGCCGGGCGAAGTCGAGATGGTGTCGACCAAGGCCGCGCCGACCTTCAAGTCGATGGCCGACTCGAAGGGCAAGACGCTCGGCGTGACGGGCCTCGGCTCGTCGACCAGCTTCCTCACCCAGTACCTTGCGCTCCAGCACGGCGTGCAGTCGACCCAGTACACGATGCTGCCGGTCGGCGCCGACGCGAGCTTCATCGCCGCGATCAAGCAGGGCCGTATCGACGCCGGCATGACGACCGAGCCGACGGTGTCCGCGCTCGAGAAGATGGGCGACGCGAAGGTGCTGGTCGACCTGCGCACGCTGGAAGGCACGCGCGCGGCGCTCGGCGGCACCTACCCGGCCGCGAGCCTGTACGTGCAGTCGGCGTGGGCCGATTCGCACAAGGATCAGGCGACCAAGCTCGCGCACGCGTTCGCGAAGACGATGCAGTTCATCCACACGCACAGCGCCGACGAGATCGCCGCGAAGATGCCGGCCGACTACCAGAAGGACAAGGCGCTGTACGTGAGCGCGCTGAAGGCGTCGCTGCCGATGTACACGGCCGACGGCAAGATGCCGGCCGATGGCCCGGCCACCGTGCTGAAGGTGCTGTCGGCGTTCAACCCGTCGGTGAAGGGCAAGCACATCGACCTGGCGCGCACCTACACGAACGATTTCGTGAACGCGAAGTAATCGAACTCGGCAGTCGCGCCGGCGGCGGCGATCCCGCCGCCGTGCGCTCCCCGTTCCGGCCCGGTTGACCGGCCCGGCGCCGCCACGCTGCGACGCTCTCCTCACCCGCAGGATCAATGCGATGAATCAGGCAGTCTCCCCGAGCACACCGGCGATCGAGTTTCGCAACGTGTCGTGCCGCTTCATTTCGCCGGAAGGCAAGGCCACCGTCGCGCTGCGCGACTTCAGCATGAGCGTCGCGCGCGGCGAGTTCATCGCGATCGTCGGGCCGACCGGCTGCGGCAAGTCGACGACGCTGAACCTGATCACCGGGCTGCTCAAGCCCGCAACGGGCGAGGTGCGCGTGATGGGCCGTCCGGTCGACGGGATCGACCCGCGCATCGGCTTCGTGTTCCAGGCGGACGCGGTGTTCCCGTGGCGCAACGTGATCGACAACGTCGCGGCGGGCCCGCTGTTTCGCGGCC
The DNA here is from genome assembly GCF_017104595.1 of Burkholderia sp. Tr-20390. Taxonomy (NCBI): domain Bacteria; kingdom Pseudomonadati; phylum Pseudomonadota; class Betaproteobacteria; order Burkholderiales; family Burkholderiaceae; genus Burkholderia; species Burkholderia sp. Tr-20390. The sequence goes on from NZ_JAAGPC010000049.1 coordinate 16,870, forward strand.
GCTCGAAGGACGTCGCGTACACGCAGGCCGAGGAATGGATCCGCAAGGTCGGCCTGGACAAGTTCACGAAGCACTACCCGCACCAGCTGTCCGGCGGGATGAGAAAGCGCGTCGCGCTCGCGCAGACCTTCATCAACCAGCCGGAAATCCTGCTGATGGACGAGCCGTTCTCCGCGCTCGACATGCAGACGCGCACGCTGATGCAGGACGAGCTGCTGCAGCTCTGGTCGGCGAACAAGGGCTCGGTGGTGTTCGTCACGCACGATCTCGAGGAGGCGATCGCGCTGGCCGACCGCGTGTTCGTGCTGACCGCGCGGCCCGCCACGCTCAAGCGCGTGTACGAGATCGACCTGCCGCGCCCGCGCGTCACGTCGGAGATCCGCTACGACACGCGCTTCATCGAAATTTCCAAGGACATCTGGCACGACCTGCGCGAAGAAGTGCAGATCGGCTGACGCATACGCTCAAGGCAAGGACCGCAAGGACAGGAGCATGACCGACATGACGCTTCCCCCCACCGCCATTCCGGCAACGTCGCTCGAGGACGAGTCGCGCGCCGCTCAAACCCGCCTGCGCCGCCGCCGGCAACTGATCATCGGCCTGCGGATCGCCGTACTCGTAATCGTGCTGGGCGGGTGGGAACTCGCCGCACGGCTGAAGTGGATCGATCCGTTCTTCTTCTCGCAACCGACGCTGATCTTCGCGCAGATCCAGGACTGGTTCGTCAACGGCACGTCGCAGGGCCCGTTGCTCACGCAGGTGTGGGTCACGCTCGAGGAAACCGGCATCGGCTTCGTGATCGGCTCGGTGGCCGGCGTGATCTGCGGGATCGTGCTCGGCCGCAACAAGCTGATGGCCGACGTGTTCGGCCTGTACATCCAGATCGCGAACTCGATTCCGCGCGTCGTGCTCGGCTCGATCTTCGTGATCGCGCTGGGCCTCGGGATGGCGTCGAAGATCGCGCTGGCCGTCGTGATGGTGTTCTTCGTCGTGTTCGGCAACGCGTTCCAGGGCGTGCGCGAAGCCGACCGCTACCTGATCGCGAACGCGCAGATCCTCGGCGCGTCGCGCCGGCAGATCACCACGTCGGTCGTGATCCCGTCCGCGCTGAGCTGGATTCTCGCCAGCCTGCACGTGAGCTTCGGCTTCGCGCTGGTCGGGGCGGTCGTCGGCGAATTCCTGGGTTCCAAGCAAGGCATCGGCCTGCTAATCTCCACCGCCCAGGGCGCGTTCAACGCGAGCGGCGTGTTCGCGGCGATGATCGTGCTGGCGGTGGTCGCGCTGGCCGCCGACTACCTGCTGACGTGGCTCGAGAAGCGGCTGCTGAAGTGGCGCCCCGCGGCGTTCTGAACGCCGCAGACGGACGCCTGACATGACACACCCGACCGCGCCGGCGCTCCCGGCGCGGTTCGGCATTTCGGAGAAGGAGCGCAACAGGATGGCGCACAGCCTGCGCGGACGGCTGCTGTGGTGGCTGCTGCTGCCGCTCGCGGTGTTCGTGCTGATCGCCGGCGCGATGTCGTACGACACCGCGCGGACCACGGCCGCGCTCGTGCAGGACAGCGCGCTCGTCGCGTCCGCGCGCACGATCGGCGAGGACGTCGAATGGCGCAACGGGTTGCCGGTCGCCGACGTGCCGCCGGCCGCGCTGGAGATCTTCGAATCGCCGTCGCGCGATTCGGTGTTCTACAAGGTGATCGACGGCCACGACCGCCTGCTCGCGGGCACGCCGGCGCTCGACGTGCCCGCGCGGCACGGCGTCGAGCCGACGCTGTACGACACGTCGCTCGACGGCGTGCCGTTGCGCGCGGTGGCCTACGATCGCCAGCTGTACGACGAGGGGCAGATCGAGACGGTGACGGTGGTCGTCGCGAAGACGACGCGTTCGCACGGCGCGATGGTCGCGACGATCTGGCGGCCGCAGCTGGTGCGCCTGTCGCTGATGCTGGTGCTCGCGATGGGGCTCGTGTACCTCGGCCTCACCTTCGAGATGCGGCCGCTGATGAAGCTGAAGGACGACGTGGCCGACCGCGGCCCGATGGAGCTGGAGCCGATCCGCCCCGAGCGGCTGCAGCACGAGCTGCGGCCGATCGTCGACGCGATCAACCAGTGCATCGCGCGGCTCAACACGCACACGGCCACGCAGCGCCGCTTCATCGCGGATGCCGCGCACCAGCTGCGCACGCCGATCGCGGTGCTCGATACGCAGATCCAGTACGCGCAGCAGCGCGGCAACGACGATCGTGAACTCGCGTCGGTGCTCGACAGCATGCAGCGCAGCAGCCGCAAGATGGCCGACGTGACCGACAAGCTGCTGCTGCTCGCGCATGCGGAAGCGACGCCGTCGACGCTGCTGACCCATCGCGTCGATCTCGCGGCCGTGGTGTCGAGCGTGCTGGAGGAAACGATCGTGCTCGCGCAGCGGCGCGATATCGATCTCGGGGCCGACCTCGGCGAACGGCTCGACGTCGCGGGCAGCGACAGCCTGCTGACCGCGCTGGTGATGAACCTCGTCGACAACGCGGTGCGCTACACGCAGCCGGGCGGCTGCGTGACGGTCTGCGGCCGCCGCGACGGCGACGCGATCGTGCTCGACGTCGTCGACAACGGCCCCGGCATCCCGGCCGAAGCGCGGCCGCACGTGTTCAAGCGGTTCTACCGCGTGTCGGCCGACACCGAAGGCTCGGGCCTCGGGCTCGCGATCGTCCGCGAGATCGCGCAGGCGCACGGCGGCAGCGTGTCGCTCGCGCCGGGGGCCGGCAATCGCGGTATCGTCGTGACTGTACGGCTGCCCGCCTACGACTGAAGAGAACGCCGTCATGAAACTCCTGCTGGTCGAAGACAACGCCGAACTCGCGCACTGGATCGTGAACCTGCTGCGCGGCGAGGATTTCGCGGTCGATGCCGTCGGCGACGGCGAGCGCGCCGACACGGTGCTGAAGACCGAACGCTACGACGCGGTGCTGCTCGACATGCGCCTGCCCGGCATCAGCGGCAAGGAGGTGCTTGCGCGGTTGCGGCGCCGCAACGACAACGTGCCGGTGCTGATGCTGACCGCGCACGGCTCGGTCGACGACAAGGTCGACTGCTTCGGCGCGGGCGCCGACGACTACGTCGTGAAGCCGTTCGAATCGCGCGAGCTGGTTGCGCGGATTCGCGCGCTGATCCGCCGGCAGGCCGGCGTCGGCACGACGCAGCTCGTGTGCGGCGATCTCGTCTACGCATTCGGCACGCGCGAATTCCGCTGCGGAGAAACGGTGCTCGCGCTGCGCCGCCGCGAGCACGCGATCCTCGAAACGCTGATGCTGCAGCAGAACAAGACGGTGTCGAAGGCGCGCCTGATGGACAGCGTGTTCGCGCTCGACGACGAACCGAGCGCCGACGCGATCGACATCTACATCCACCGGCTGCGCAAGCATCTCGCGGGCAGCACGGCCGAGATCATCACGCTGCGCGGGCTCGGTTACATCCTGCGCATGAAGAGCACGCAGGACTGACGGGCCGCTTTGCGCGCCCTGAATACCCATTCGTAGCACGAAACGTCATCGACGCATGCCGGCGCCTCCGGCTTGCCTGCTTCCGCCCGCCTGCCCGATCCGCGATTGTTGCGCGTTCGGTGTTTTCACCGATCCGATTCTTGTGCCCGGGAAAGCGTCGTGAAGGATTGCTCCCTCTACGATGCTATGCGTCGGCCCTCTCGCTGTGGCCGGCAAGAGTCGGCATACATTGCGTACTGCCAACGACCAGATTCCAATGCGGCAGCTCGGAGGAGACGATCTTGAAACGAAAAACCCTTGCCCTTTCCATCGCGGCGGCTGGCCTGTGCGCCGGCACCCAGGCGCATGCGCAATCGAGCGTGCAGCTCTACGGCCTGATGGACCTGAGCTTTCCGACCTACCGGACCCACGCCGACGCGAACGGCAAACACGTGATCGGCATGGGCAACGAAGGCGAACCGTGGTTCAGCGGCAGCCGCTGGGGCCTGCGCGGCGCTGAAGACATCGGCGGCGGCACGAAGATCATCTTCCGCCTCGAAAGCGAATTCGTCGTCGCGAACGGCCAGATGGAAGACGAAGGCCAGATCTTCGACCGCGACGCGTGGGTGGGCGTCGAGGACGAGCGCTTCGGCAAGCTGACGGCCGGCTTCCAGAACACGATCGCCCGCGATGCGGCCACGATCTACGGCGATGCGTACGGTTCCTCGAAGCTGACGACCGAGGAAGGCGGCTGGACCAACTCGAACAACTTCAAGCAGATGATCTTCTACGCGGCCGGCCCGACCGGCACGCGCTACAACAACGGCGTCGCGTGGAAGAAGCTGTTCAGCAACGGCATCTTCGCGAGCGCCGGCTACCAGTTCAGCAACTCGACGTCGTTCGCGACCGGCTCCGCGTATCAGGCCGCGCTCGGCTACAACGGCGGGCCGTTCAACGTGTCGGGCTTCTACAACCACGTGAACCACAACGGCTTCCGTAACCAGACGTTCTCGGTCGGCGGCAACTACACGTTCGACATCGTGCGCCTGAATGCCGGCTACTTCCGCTACAACGGCGACCAGGGCCCGCTCGGTCAGCGTCACGACGATTCGTGGACGGTGTCGATGAAGATCGCGCCGAAGGGCGCGCTCGACTACGAGCTCGGCTACCAGCAGATGCGCATCAAGAACGCCGCGAACAACGCGGACGGCTTCACGCCGAACGCCAACCTCGGCGCGTTCAGCCTGACCAACGGCGTCGCCAACGGCTTCAAGGAGACGATCTACGGGTCGGTGTTCTACCACCTGAGCAAGCGCACCGAGGTGTACCTGGCCGGCGACTACATGAAGCTGCATGGCGGCTACACGGTGTCGTCGACGTTCGGCGCGAAGAACCAGCTCGAACTGACGTCGGGCATCCGCACGCGCTTCTGACCTGAAGCGGGGCCAGACGGGCCCCGCCGCACGTCCGTCCGGGATTCTCCATGCGGGCACGCCGGCGCTTGGCGCCGACCGTGCCCTTTTTTTCGTCCTTTCCCGAGCGCGCCCGGGCCGCCCGCCAGGCGCCCACCGGTCGGCCATGCGACAACCGGCCCGAAGCCGCTTGCGGCCCGTCCGGCGGGCAATCGCGGCCGATGCCCGCACGCTCGCCCCACATCGGCGCTTGACCTCGGCCGGGTGACTCGATAGCGTTTCGGGTTTGCCCGGGCGGCCGTTGCCGCCGCTGCCGTGAGTGCGCCCGATGTCCTGGCGCGCGCGGCCGGGCTCCGATGGAAAAGACGATGCAGAAACTCGATGCGGCCAGCCCGCAGGCGATGTCGACGGATTTCACCGCCGACAACGTCGCGCGCCTGAAGGCGCTGTTCCCCGAACTCGTGACCGAAGGCCCGGACGGCGCGTCGGTCGACGTCGACGTGCTGAAGGCGCTGGTCGGCGACCGCACGGTCGGCGACGCCGACGAGCGCTACGGCTTCCACTGGCACGGCAAGCGCAGCGCGCGCCAGGCCGCGCTCACGCCGTCGACGGGCACGCTGCGGCCCTGCCCCGACGACAGCGTCGCGTGGGACGACACGCGTCATCTCGTGATCGAGGGCGACAACCTCGACGTGATGAAGCTGCTGCACAAGAGCTACGCGGGCAAGGTGAAGCTCGTCTACATCGACCCGCCGTACAACACCGGCAGCGATTTCGTCTATCCGGACGACTTCAGCGACAGCATCCGCCACTACCTGGCGATGACCGGGCAGACCCAGGGCGGCGCGAAGCGCAGCACCAACACCGAGGCGAACGGCCGGTTCCACACCGACTGGCTGAACATGATGTATCCGCGCCTGAAGCTCGCGCACGCGCTGCTGTCCGACGAAGGGCTGATCGCGGTGCACATCGACGAGCATGAAGTGCATGCGCTGGTGCTGATGCTGCGCGAGATCTTCGGCGAGGAGAACGAGCTCGGCGTGGCCGTGTGGGACAAGCGCAACCCGAAGGGCGACGCGCGCGGCGTCGCGTACCAGCACGAATCGCTGGTGCTGTTCGCGCGCAACGCGGAGACACTGCTCGAACAGGCGCCGCTCAAGCGTCCGAAGCGCAATGCGCAGCGCATGCTCGACGCCGCGCACGACGCCGTCTACCGCAGCGGCAACCCGAAGGACGCGCAGAAGGCGTACCGCGCATGGATGAAGGCGCAGACCAACCTGTCCGGCGGCGAGGTAATGTACGACCGGCTGTCGCCGGAAGGCCGCGTCTACCGCCTCGTGTCGATGGCCTGGCCGAACAAGAAGAAGGCGCCGGACGAGTATTTCACGCCGCTGATCCACCCGGTCACCGGCAAGCCGTGCGCGATGCCGGCGCGCGGCTGGCGCAACCCGCCCGCGACGATGCAGGCGCTGATCGAGCGCGGCCAGATCGAATTCGGCGCGGATGAAACCACGCAGCCGCAGCGGATCTACTACCTCGACGAGAACATGTACGAGAACGTGCCGTCGGTGCTGCCGTTCGCCGGCTCCGACGACGCGCTGCTGAAGACGCTCGGCATCCCGTTCGACCTGCCCAAGCCGGTCGATTTCGCGGCGGCCGTGATCGGCTGGTGCACGCGCGGCGACGACATCGTGCTCGACTGCTTCGCCGGCTCCGGCTCGACCGGCCACGCGGTGATGCAGGTGAACGCGACCGACGGCGGCGCGCGCCGCTACATCCTCGTGCAGCTGCCCGAGGCGCTCGACCGCCGCGACAAGACGCAGACGGCGGCCGCCGACTTCTGCGCGAAGCTGAAGAAGCCGCTGACGCTCGCCGAAATCACGAAGGAGCGCCTGCGCCGCGCCGCGCAGCAGGTCGCGCGCGACTATCCGGAAAGCTATGGCGACCTCGGCTTTCGCGTGTACCGGCTCGACACGACCAACGTGATCGAGTGGGACCCGCGCCGCGACGACTTCGACCACGCGCTCTTCGCGTCCGTCGAGCACGTGAAGACCGGCCGCACCGAGGACGACCTGCTCGCCGAGCTGACGCTGAAGCTCGGCCTCGACCTGTGCACGCCGGTCGAGCATCACCAGGTGGCGGGCAAGACCGTGCACCTGATCGGCCGCGCGATCGTCGCGTGCTTCGATGCGCGCATTTCGCGCGACGACGCGGGGCCGCTGGCCGACGGCATCGTCGACCTGCTCGATGCGACCGGCACGACGCACGACGTCACGTGCCTGTTCCGCGACAGCGGCTTCGTCGACGACGTCGCGAAGCTCAATCTCGCCGCGCTGCTCGAACAGCACGGCGTGAAGCGCGTGCGGAGCCTGTGATGCGGCTGCATTTCGAAGCGGATCTCGACTACCAGCGCGAGGCGATCGACGCCGTCTGCGACCTGTTTCGCGGCCAGGAATCGTATCGTGGCGACTTCAGCGTGCTCGCGAACGCCGCGCCCGGCACGACGGCCGCCGCGCAAGGCTCGCTCGGCTTCGCGGTGTCGGAGCAAGGCGTCGGCAACCGGCTGTCGCTGACCGACGACGCGCTCGCGCGCAACCTCGCCGACGTGCAGCTGCGCGGCGGGCTGCCGCCGTCCGGCCTGCCCGGCTCGCGCGACTTCACCGTCGAGATGGAGACCGGCACCGGCAAGACCTACGTGTACCTGCGCACGATCTTCGAGCTGAACCGCCGCTACGGCTTCACGAAGTTCGTGATCGTCGTGCCGTCGATCGCGATCAAGGAAGGCGTGCACAAGACGCTCTCGATCACCGAGGATCACTTCCGCGCGCTGTACGCGGGCGTGCCGTACGACTACTTCCTGTACGACTCCGCGAAGCTCGGCCAGGTGCGCCACTTCGCGGCGAGCGCGGCGATCCAGATCATGGTGATGACGGTGGCCGCGATCAACAAGAAGGAAATCAACAACCTCTACAAGGACAGCGAGAAGACCGGCGGCGAGAAGCCGATCGACCTGATCCGCGCGACGCGGCCGATCGTGATCGTCGACGAGCCGCAAAGCGTCGACGGCGGGCTCGAAGGCCGCGGCCGCGAAGCGCTCGCCGCGATGGCGCCGCTCTGCACGCTGCGCTATTCGGCCACGCACGTCGACCGCCACCACATGGTGTACCGGCTCGACGCGGTCGACGCGTACGAGCGCAAGCTGGTCAAGCAGATCGAGATCGCGTCGGCGATCGTCGAGGATGCGCACAACAAGCCGTATGTGCGGCTCGTCGGCGTGTCGAACCGGCGCGGCGCGATCAGCGCGCGCATCGAGCTCGACGTCGCGACGGCGGCCGGCGTGAAGCGCCAGATCGTGTCGGCCACCGACGGCGACGATCTCGAACGCCTGACCAAGCGCGCGCTGTACGCGGGGCTGCGGATCGGCGAAGTCCATGCGGTGAAGGGCGCCGAATACGTCGAGCTGCGCCATCCGGAAGGCGAGGCGTTCCTGTCGCTCGGCGAGGCGTTCGGCGACATCGACACGCTCGCCGTGCAGCGCGAGATGATCCGCCGCACGATCCGCGAGCATCTGGACAAGGAACTGCGCCTGGCCGAACGCGGCGTGAAGGTGCTGTCGCTGTTCTTCGTCGATTCGGTCGAACGCTATCGCCGCTACGACGAAAACGGCATGCCCGCGAAGGGCGACTACGCGCTGATCTTCGAAGAGGAATATGCGCGTGCGGCGCGCGTGCCGGCCTATCGCGCACTGTTCGACGGCGTCGACGTGGCGCTCGAAGTCGGCCGCGCGCACAACGGCTACTTCTCGATCGACCGCAAGGGCGGCTGGACCGACACGAGCGAGAGCAGCGCGGCGGCGCGCGAGAACGCAGAGCGTGCGTACGGCCTGATCATGCGCGAGAAGGAGGCGCTGCTGTCGTTCGACACGCCGCTGAAGTTCATCTTCTCGCACTCGGCGCTGAAGGAAGGCTGGGACAACCCGAACGTGTTCCAGATCTGCACGTTGCGCGACATCCAGACCGAACGCGAGCGCCGCCAGACGCTCGGCCGCGGGCTGCGCCTCGCCGTCGACCAGGACGGCGAACGCGTGCGCGATCCGGGCGTGAACACGCTCACCGTGATCGCGACCGAGCGCTACGAGTCGTTCGCGGAGAACCTGCAGAAGGAAATCGAGGCCGATACGGGCATCCGTTTCGGGATCGTCGAGGAACACCAGTTCGCGGCGCTGCCCGTGCAGGAAGGCGACGGGCCCGCGCATGCGCTCGGCGTCGAGCTGTCGCGCGTGCTGTGGAACCACCTGCACGAGCAAGGCTACGTCGACGCGCAAGGCAAGGTGCTCGACCGGCTGAAGGATGCGCTGCGCCAGAGCGCGCTGGTGCTGCCGGAGGCGTTCGAGATGCTGCGCGCGCCGATCGTCGCGACGCTGCGCAAGCTGTCGGGCCGCTTTGCGGTGCGCAACGCGGACGAGCGCCGCGCGATCGCGCTGCGGCGCGATGCGTCGGGCAAGGCCGTCGTGTTCGGCGAGGATTTCCGCGCGTTGTGGGACCGCATCCGCCATCGCACCGTTTACCGCGTCGAGTTCGACAACGCGAAGCTCGTGCGTGACTGCGCGGCCGCGCTGCACGACGCGCCGGACATCGCGCGCGCCCGGCTGCAGTGGCGCAAGGCCGAGATCGACATCGGCAAGGCCGGCATCGAGGCGATCGAGGTGGCCGGCGCCGGCACGGTGCTGCTCGACGAAGGCGAGCTGCCGCTGCCCGACCTGCTCACCGAACTGCAGGACCGCACGCAGCTCACGCGCCGTTCGCTCGCGACGATCCTGGCCGACAGCGGCCGGCTCGAGGATTTCCGCGTGAACCCGCAGCAGTTCATCGCGGTCGCGGCCGATGCGATCAACCGCTGCAAGCGGCTCGCGCTCGTCGCGGGCATCGCGTACCACAAGCTCGGCGAGCGTCATGTGCATGCGCTCGAATCGTTCGAGAGCGAGGCGCTGACCGGCTATCTGCGCAACCTGCGGCCCGATGCGCAGAAGTCGATCCACGAAGCGGTCGTGTGCGAGACGGACGCGGAGCGCGCGTTCGCCGATGCGCTCGAGGCACACGACGGCGTGAAGCTGTATGCAAAGCTGCCCGCGTGGTTCCGCGTGCAGACGCCGCTCGGCAGCTATCACCCGGACTGGGCCGTGCTCGCGGAACAGGACGGCGGCGAACGGCTGTACTTCGTCGTCGATACGCCGAATGCGGACGGCCACGTGCCGAGCGAGCACGAGCGGGCGAAGCTCGCGTGCGGCGAAGCGCACTTCCGGGCGCTGGTGGACGGTGACGGCGCGGCGCGCTTCGTGCGCGTGAGGCAGGCGGACGCTTTGTTTGAACCTGCAGTGCCCCTGGCGAGCGCCGGGCGCTGAAACGAAGGGCGGCGATGAGCCGCCCTTTTTTATCGGCTTTCTCGACGCGGCCCGGCGCGCTCGCCATGCGCGCGCCTTGCGCCGATTTCCGATCTGTTACCCGCGTGTAAGCGATCCGTATTCGCGCCCGTTCGCGGCGCGGTTACGGCTGGTTGCAAATCGGGTCGGCACGATGTTTTCGCGCGACAGCCGCGTTGCATTCCCGCCATGAAAAAAGGGCGCCGAAGCGCCCTTCCGTCACGATTGCGCGCCGCGCTTAAAGCGTGCGGCCCAATGCATGGTGATGCGAATGCGTGGCCGTCGACGCGTGCGTCGTGTGGCCATGCGCGTGTGCGTGCGTGTGACCGCGGCCCGGCTGCGCGCCGGCGCGATCGGCGATCGTGTCGGAGCGGTCGGCCGCGCGCGACAGGCCCTTGTCGCGGTCGCCCGCGTGCATGCCGTTCGAGTTGCTCAGCGCGTGGCCGCTCATGTGGCCGGCGGACATGCCGCCTGCATTGCCGCCCAGGCCGCCTGCCCCGTGACCTCCGCCGCCGCCACCACCGCCGTTTCCACCGCCATTGCCGCCGGCTGCGGCATACGCGGACACCGTGCCGAGCGCGAGCAGCGCGGCCGTCAGTACGGACAGATATCGTTGCTGTTTCATCTTGTGCTCCCTGGAGCGCGTTCGTGTGACTGCATTCTATGAACGCGCAGGATTCGCGGCACGCGACGTTGTAAATGATCGTAACGAGGCGCGCGGCGCGCATTCGTCAGATCAATCCGGATCGTGCTTGAGCGGGGAACGAGGCAGGCGGGCGCGGCGCCGCAGCGCCGCCCCGGTGACGATGATGCTTACTGCGCCGGCTGGATGCCCTGCGCGGCGGCCCTGTGTTGCGCGGCCTGCTCCTGCGCCTGCTTCTTCGCCATATGGTGGCCGACGATACAACCGCCAACCGCGCCGACGACCGCGTGGTGCCCCGCATAGTGGCCGGCCACACCGCCGACCACCGCGCCCTTCATGCAGCCCGCCGCGTGCGCGCTGCCGATGGTGGCAAGCGCCACGATGGCCGCGGTGGCACACAGCCTGATGTGTCGAATGGGCATCATGTTTTCATTCTCCTCGTGTGGAGATCAAGTCGGGCCGCTTCGCTCAATCCCAACGGCCGCCACGCCAGCCGCCGCGATCGCGCCACTCGTGCTCGCGCCATTCACGGCGGCGCCACTCGTGTTCGCGCCATTCGCGCTGACGCCAGCCGTCGCCACGCCAACCGTCGTCGCGATAGCCGACCGGCGCGTACATGACGGGCGGAGGCGGCGCCACGTAGACGGGCGCCGGCGCCACATAGGCGGGTACACCGATGCCGACCGACAGGTCGACGTGGGCCGATGCGACGCCCGAAGCTGCCAGCGCCGCTACACCGAGAACTGCACCGAGAATGAGTTTCTTGTTCATCTCGCAACTCCCTGCACGTGTCGTGCGTCAAGTGAATACGGTTCGGAGTCTAGGCACCGGACACAGACACAGGTGAAACGGGTATGCGAGACAGGTAACGGACGTTTACAGGCGCCCGCCAAGCCTTGCGGGACAAGGAAGAGGCGGCATTCCAAACACCGTTGCAGCGGTGCATCGGGCCGGTAAAAAAGGGGGGTTCGGCACGAAACCGGGTGATCGGCACGCGCAGGCGTGAACTGGAAAGAGCCGAAAGCGAACCGCCCGCACCATCCGCGAGCGGTTCGCAAGCACGTGCATCATGCGCGGATATCGTCGACGCTGCGCAGCCAGTGCACGCTGAACAGGTTGTCCGCGTCGGTCCACACGGTATCGGGCACGAATCCGGCGCGGCGCGCGATCGCATGGAAACCGTCGATCGTGAACTTGTGCGAATTCTCCGTGTGGATGCGCTCGCCGGCGTCGAAGCGGAATGCGTGGCCGCGCACGTGCACCGTCTGCGCGACGTCGCTGACGAGATGCATCTCGATGCGCTGCCGCACGCTGTCGTAGAACGCGCAATGCGAGAACGCGTCGACGTTGAAATCCGCACCGAGCTCGGTGTTCGCGCGCACCAGCAGGTTGAGGTTGAACTGCGCGGTCACGCCCTGCGCATCGTTGTACGCGTCGTGCAGCGTGCGCTCGTCCTTCACGAGATCCGCGCCCACCAGCAAGCCGCCGCCACGCAGCAGCCGCGCGGCATCGCGCAGGAACGCATCGGCTTCGTCCGGCGCGAAGTTGCCGATCGTCGAACCGGGAAAGAAGCCGATGCGCCGCGCCGGTGTCGCGGTCAGCTCGGCCAGTTGCTCGGGCTTCGTGTAGTCGGCCGCGATCGGCGCGACGTCGAGCCACGGATACGCGGCACGCAGCCGCGCGGCGGCGCCGTGCAGGTAGTCGGCCGAGATGTCGACCGGCACGTAGCGCGCCGGCGCGTTCGCATAGTTGCCCGCGAACGCGTCGAGCAGCACGCGGATCTTCTCGAGCGAGCCCGCGCCGAATTCGACGAGTTCCGCATGCGGGCCGACACGCCGCACGATCTCGGCCGCGCGATCGTGCAGGATGCCGAGCTCGGTGCGGGTCGGGTAATACTCGGGCAACTCGCAGATGCGATCGAACAACGTGGAGCCGGCCGCATCGTAGAAGTATTTCGGCGGAATGCTGCGCGGCGTACGCGACAGTCCGTCGATCAGGTCGCGCTCGAACGCGCTCGGCCGCGAATCGCGGGCGGGTTGCTGGCCACCGCTCGTGGCCGTCTGGTCAGACGTCTCGCGCAAGTCGCACTCCCGTGAATTGCCAGCGCGCGGCCGGCGGAAAGAAATTGCGGTACGTCGGCCGCTCGTGCCCCGGCGGCGTCGCGATGCTGCTGCCGCGCAGGACCTGCTGGCCGACCATGAACTTGCCGTTGTATTCGGCCGCTACCCCGACGAGCGGCCGAAAGCCCGGATACGGCTCGTAGGACGAGCGCGTCCATTGCCACACGTGCCCGAGCATCTGCCGGATGCCTTCGGCGGGGAACGCGGCTTCCCATTCGAATTCGGTCGGCAGGCGGGCGCCCGCCCATTCCGCATACGCGGCCGCTTCGTAGAAGCTCACGTGGCACACCGGCGCGTCGGGGGCGAGCGGCTCGACGCCGTGCAGGCCAAACGTGCGCCGTACGCGCGTGGCGGCCGCATCGTCGTCGTCGGGCATCCAGTACCCGGGCCCTTGCCACCCTTCCCGCTGCACGGTGGCCCAGCCGTCCGACAGCCAGAACTCGGGGCGCGTATAGCCGCCGTCGGCGACGAACGCCGCGAATTCCGCATTCGTCACCAGGCGGCTCGCGATCTCGTACGGCCGCACGAGCGCCGTATGGCGCGGCCGTTCGTTGTCGAACGAGAACGCCTCGCCGTCGTGGCCGATCTCGACGAGCCCGCCCGGCTGATGCAGCCAGTGCTGCGCGCCGGCGTCGCCCGCGGCCATCGCGCCGGTGTCCGTCCCGTTGCGTGGCCGGAATGCCGGCTTCAGCGGGTTGCACGAGAACGCGTGCAGCATGTCGGTGACGATCAGCTCCTGATGCTGCTGCTCGTGATGCAGGCCGAGCACAAGCTCAGGCGCGATCGTCTCGAGCAGCGCCGCGTCGGCGCCGGCCAGCGCGCGCAGCATCGCGTCGTCGACGTATTGCCGGTACGCATGCACCTCGTCGAGCGACGGGCGCGTGAGCAGCCCGCGTTGCGGCCGCGGATGGCGCGGGCCGAGCGCTTCGTAATAGGAATTGAAGAGGAACTGGAATGCCGCGTCGAACGGCGCGTAGCCGGGCACGCGTCGCATCAGCACGACGGTTTCGAAGAACCAGGTCGTATGCGCGAGGTGCCATTTCGTCGGACTGGCATCGGGCATCGACTGCACGGCCTGGTCCTCGGCGGACAACGTCGCGGTCAACGCGACGCTATGGGCGCGCACGTCCTGGTAACGGCGCTGAAGCTGTGATGCAAGGAGGCTCATCGGTTTACCGTCCACGTCGCGATTCGCTGCGTTGCGTGTTGCCGGAAAAAGGAAAGCCTTGCGCGTGATGCGCGCGGCTGACGTGCGACCTGCTGCTGCGTCGTCGGGCAGCCGGCGCGCGCGCCGGGCCGCGGATGCGGCGTCACTTCATCTGCCCGTGCAGAACAGTATGGGCCAGAAATGTGAATGTTGCTGACCGAGATGCGAATGAAACGGCAGATAAATGTAAATGAAAGCAACCGATCAGTTGCCAATTGCTGACATCAGCGTGTATCGAGGGGCGTGCCGAAGTGCATGCGTCGGCCGTTGTGATCGACGCACGCCGCGGGCGTTCGCGGCCGTGATCGTCTCCCTGACGCGAATGCGGAATCGTCTGACCAGCACGGACGCGCGAAGCATGCTCGCCGCGTTTATCGCATTCGACGAGCACCCTGCCCGCCCTTCCCCCGCGGCCTTCCGCGCCGATCCGCTCGCCGGCTTCGAAAAAAATTTTGCGTCGATGTCACACACGCGGGGGGCTCGCTCGTCATATCACCGGAACCCACACCAAAGGAGAAGGACCATGACTGCGAAACTCAACCCGTTTGCCGCCGCACCCGCGCTGATGAAGAGCTGGATGACCGTCTCGGTCGCCGCCGCGCAGAGCCTCGAGCCGACGCTGGTCGAGCTGGTCAAGATCCGCGCATCGCAGGTCAACGCATGCGCGAACTGCATTAACATGCACGCGGCCGAAGCCCGCGAGCAAGGCGAGACCGAGCAGCGCATCTACCTGCTGTCCGCGTGGCACGAAGCGCCCTGCTACACCGACCGCGAACGCGCGGCGCTCGGCTGGACCGACGCACTCACGCGACTGTCGGAGGACCACGCGGCACACGAAGCGGCCTACGCGGCGCTGAATGACCACTTCAGCCAGGAGGAACAGGTGAAACTCACGCTGATGATCAACGTGATCAACGGCTGGAACCGGCTCGCGGTCGGTTTCGGGCTGTGGATCGAACCGGCCGATGCAAAGGCCGCCGCCGCGAAGATGGTGGCCTGATGCCGAACCTCGACCCGGCCAACGGCAGCGCCGAAGCACGGGCCGATGCGGCGGCGAGCTTCGACCCGCTGCGTCGCACGCTGATCCGCGTCGCGTACCGGATGCTCGGTTCCGTCGCGGATGCCGAGGACATGGTACAGGAGGCGTTCATCCGCTGGATGGACGTCGACCGCGCCGAGGTACGCGTGCCTGAAGCGTTCCTGCGCCGCATGGTGATGCGCATGTGCCTCGACCAGCTGAAGTCCGCGCGGCACCAGCGCGAGACCTATGTCGGCCCGTGGCTGCCCGAGCCGGTCGTCGAGGAAGACGAACAGGAAGACGTCACGCTGCCGCTGCTGCTCGCGCTCGAACGGCTCTCGCCGCTCGAACGTGCAGCGTTCCTGCTGCACGACGTGTTCGGCCTCGAGTTCGACGAAGTGGCCACGACGATCCAGCGTGACCCGGCCGCGTGCCGGCAGCTCGCTGCGCGGGCCCGCACGCATGTGCGCGAGGCGCGACCGCGCTTCCATGTCGAGAAGCAGCGCGGGATCGAATTGGCGGAGGCGTTTTTTGCGGCGTCACGCAGCGGCGACATGCGCGCGCTCGGCGCGATGCTCGCCGAGGACGTGAGCCTGCACGCGGATGGCGGCGGCAAGCGCCCGGCCGCGGGCATCCCGGTGCTCGGCTTCGAGCGCGTGATGAAGGTGCACGAGTACCTGGCCAGGCTGTTCGCCACGCATGCGTCGACGCTCGTGCGTGCGGGGTTCATCAACGGGCTGCCGGGTTTCGTGACGCAGGAAGCGGACGGCGAGCTGCAGACCACGGCGCTCGAGATCGAGGACGGGAAAATCGTCGCGATCTATGTCGTGCGGAATCCTGACAAGTTGAAGCATCTGCATTGAGTGCGGCGGAATCATGCGTCAGGTGCCGTGCGCATGCGCGGCCGCGATGCGGCCTCTTTCTTCGCCCTGCCGCCCTGCTTTACCGGCTGCCGGCCGCCGGCTCCTGCGATCAATACGTCCCGGCCACGATGTAGATCAGGAAGCCCAGCAACGGCGTCGCGATCGCAAAGCCGGCTGCCGCGAGCCAGTTCGTGCCGCCCTGCGCTTCCAGCAGCGCGAGCAATGATTCGCGGGACGTCGCGCTCGGGCGCAGTTTTTCGATCTGGCGTTCGACGTGCGTCCTGTAGAGGCTGTTCCCGCACCAGCCGAGCGTGACCGCGATCCCGATGGTGACCGGGTCGAACGTGGTCGATTCGAAGTAACGCGGGAAGTACAGCAGCTCGACCAGCGTGATCGCGAGCGACGCGCCAAGGACGGCCGCCGCCTGCCAGTACATGCAGCGATACGCCATCCACACCGGGCCGAGGAAACAGGCGGCCCAGTTCCACGACTGCCGGTTCTTTCGCGACGCGGCGATCTCCCACTTCCTTTCGAACCAGGCGGCTTTCTTGCCGACGTAAGCGGCGATCTCGTCGTTGCTCGCGGAGGACGTGGCGGTCGTGACGTCGGACATGGTCGTGTGCTCTCAGTCGCGCGGATCGCGCGTCGTTGTTTTGATGTGCTGGAGATCGGGCGACGGTCGGAACCGCCGCTGCGATGCGCACACGATTCTACGCGCGGCGCAGTGGCCGTTGTGTGGCGGATCGAAGGGTCGGCGAGGAAGGATGCGATGCCGCGGATCGCGCAACGCATCGGGGCGACATGCGTTGTTTCGGCCGGAAAAAGAAAAACGCCACGCGATGTTGCCGCGTGGCGTTTGTATGTTGGCGAGCCGCATTGCCTGTAGGCAAGTTGTGCTGCCAGACCCCTTCATTTGTTCGTTGGTAGGCTCGATTGGATTCGAACCAACGACCCCCACCATGTCAAGGTGGTGCTCTAACCAACTGAGCTACGAGCCTAAGAAGCCGCGAATTATAGAGAGGGTTTTTGAGGAGCACAAGCCCCTTCGTGAAAATTTTTTGAATCGAGGTGCGCGAGGGCCGACGATCGATGATGCCTCGCGATGCCGGGAACGTTGGCTTCACCTGTTCGCATCACAGCAAAACGCGTCGATGTGCTGTGATGTTATCCACATTGCCCTCTGGATAACCCTTCGACAAGCCTCTGGATTCACAGTGGAACGATTGAGGATATGTCGCCGCGACTGTGAATCGACGAAAAGTTGTTCTGTGCTGCCGGGAGCTGTTCACGTCGCGCACCCAGGGTTATGCATTCTGCTTCCCGTCGAGAATTCATGGGGTTAGGGACGTTATCCACTGTGAGGCACAGGGTTTGTTAACTATCACTACGTATGTATACGAACTCTGTTAACACCTTTGGATAAGCACAGTTCGTCGACTGTGATCCGGGCAGGATATGCACTGCGTGCGGTGACTGGATGAACGAAGCGGCAAGCTGTGAGGCGCATCGGACGATGCCCGAGCCGCTGTATCTGTAGAATCGCCAGCATTCAGGATCCGAAGGCCTGGCACACAGGCTCGCGACAGATGAGTGATTCTTCGTTGACCCGGCTATCGATGTTTTCCGCGACGAGATGAACCCTGGCAAAAAGCAGGGCGATACCAACGATGATGCTCGCAAGGGGAGCCAGTGATGGGACCGATTGTTTGCCATCGCCACGGGTTCAACGTTGTCAGAATGACATCGGAACGTGTCCATGCACGCGTCCGGGTGCGCGGCCAGTTTGTGCCCGGCGAACTGGTCAAGGTCTCGCTTGACCGGCCGAGGTACAGCCGTGAAATGTGGGTGCTGCGTGCCGAGTTCGACGAACTCGAGGTCGAAGCGCCGTTCGTTGGGAACGTTGCCCATGTCACTGCGTTCCCGAAAATTGCAGCGCTCGAGCGTTTGCGGGCCTATGGCTGCTCGACGTGTGTTGACGAGTTGCTCGTGCGGTCCGGTGAAACACCACGTGAGCCCAGGTCGCTGCAGCAGGCATTCGACACATCCGTCGTCGCGGCCGATGCGACATGGCCCGAGGGTTTCGTGCGATGCGAGCGTAACGGGTTGATCTCGCCGGTACCGACATCGCCTGATATCGAAGCAGCGATCCTGTCGACCGGCGGGATTCGCGATTATCGTGTCGTGCAGGTGACCGATGGCACGACGAGGCATGAGCAGAAGTACTGGTTCAGCGAAGCGTTTCTGCATCAGGTGCTTGGGCCGGGAGCCGGGGTCGAGGATTCGGCGCTCAGAATCGCTGACGAGGAAGCGTTCCGGGTGTTGTGGAATGCCGGCGAACCCGTGTGCCGGTACTGCCTGCGCGAAACGTTGAAACGCAGCGGCCTGGGTGACGACGACACACCAGCCTGAACTGAACGAAGCGACGACGGCCGGGGCGATCCACATGACGGATCGCACAGCGCGTGTTCGTGCCATGTCCCTGTTTCTGATCCGACGATTAACATTGACGCATTGATTAAGCGGTAAAATCTCGCCCGACTAAGTCACAGACACCATCCGAGGGTGCTGAAATAAAAAAAAGGGCTGCATCATGGATATGCCGGACATTGGCGCCGCGATTCGCGGTGGCTTGCTTCAGCAGGATCGTTTGCTCAAGTTGGACACCCCCCTGGGCGCCAACGCACTCGCCGTACAGCGCGCGGTCGGCCGATCGCGGATAGGCAGGGACTACTCATTCACACTCGATGTCGTATCGAACAATGACAGTCTTGAACTCAAGAAGCTGATCGCTCAGCCTGCGACGCTCTGGATTCAGCTCGAGAACAATGCGTACCGGCCTGTCAGCGGCTATCTCTATACCGCGCGTCGGCTGGGCGCGAACGGCGGCCTGACGACCTATCAGCTTGAGCTGCGTGCGTGGATGCATGTGCTCCGGTTCCGCCGCGACGAGAAGATCTGGATCGACAAGAACGTCGAGGAAATCATTTCCGACGTGCTTGGAATGCACCCGGAAGCACGCGGGCGTTTCCGCTTTGCGTTGTCACAGCCTTTAGCGAACCGTTCGTACACGCGGCAGAGCGAAACGGACTGGGACCTCGTGCACCGATTGATGGAGAGCGAAGGGCTCTACTGCGCATGGCAGCAAGCTGACGACGGCAAGTCGCATACGCTCGTCATCACCGACAACTTGCTGGCGTTCGTGCCGCTGTCGCCGGAAACCGTGCGCTTCTACCGCGGCGGCACGGCAGGCGAAGCCGACGCGTTCACGCAATGGTCAGGGACCCGGACGCTGCAGAGCGTGACGCTCACGACGCGCACGTTCGACTACAAGAATCCTTCGCAGCCGTCGAACCCGAAAGGCACGTCGTTGCCGACGATGGGCGGTCAGGGCGAGTTGCCGGATCAACTCGAAGTCTACGAGTACACGGGCGCTTACACGTATCTCGATCAGACGCGCGGCGACCATCTGACGAAGGTCAAGATGGAGGAGTGGGAGTCGCGGGCGAAGCGCTTCCATGGTTCTGGCGGGGTTCGCGCGATCGATGCCGGCCGGCGCTTCACGTTGGCCGATCATCCGGTGCATGATCGCGACGTGGCCGACCAGCGGGAGTTCGCCGCGATCGAGGTGGCGTGGTGGATCGAGAACAACTTGCCCGTACCTGCTAGCGATTCGGATTTCCCGCATAGCTTGAAACGTTCGATTGACCGGACGCGAGTGCGATACGAAAACACGCCAGGGCTTCAGGTTTCGCATAACGACGGATCGGTCGGCTTCTATCTCGTCGAAGTCGAAGCTCAGCGCGTGAGCGTGCCGTACCGCAGCCCGTTCGAGCATCGCAAACCGGAGATGCACCTCGAGACAGCGATCGTCGTCGGGCCGCAGGGCGAGGAGGTTTATACCGACGAGTTGAACCGGATCCGCGTGCAGTTCGTGTGGGACCGGTTGAATCCGGGCAACGAGAACGCGTCGTGCTGGGTGCGCGTCGTGCAGTCGGATACGGGCGGCGGCTACGGCGGCGTGCACGTGCCGCGCGTCGGCGAGGAAGTGCTGATCGATTATGTGGGCGGCGACTGCGACCGGCCGCTCGCAGTCGGGCGCGTGTACAACGGCGCGAACCAGCCGCAATGGCATACCGACGGGATCCTGTCCGGGTATCGGTCGAAGGAGTATTCGGGCGGCGGCTACAACCAGCTCGTGATGGACGACGCGACCGGGCAGAACCGCGTGCAGCTGATGAGCAGCAGCGCGAACAGCCTGCTGCATCTGGGCTACATCATCGACCAGAGCGGCAATTCGCGCGGGTCGTACCTCGGCAGCGGCTTCGACCTGCGCTCGGATGCGTACGGCGCGGTGCGGGCGAGCCAGGGCCTGTACGTGACGACGCATCCGAAGGCGGCGAACAGCCAGCCGCTCGACGTGAAGGAAACGCAGCAGCAGCTCGTGACGGGCGAGAGCCTCGTCGAGGCGATGTCGGGCGTGAGCGAGCAGCATCAGGCGGAAAGCATGAAGGACGCGCAGGACACGATGCGCGCGTTCACGGATGCGACGCAGGACAGCGTATCGGGCAGCGCGTCCGGCGGGCGCACGGCAGGCGGCGGCACGGGGAACGCGAACGCGTTCAAGGAGCCGGTGATGCTGTTCGGCAGCCCGTCGGGGATCGGGATGTCGACGCAGCAGTCGGTGCACATGGTCGCGAACGATCACGTGAACGTGGCGAGCGGGCAGAGCGTGCACGTTGCGGCGGGCAAGTCGCTGATCGGGAGCATCGGGCAGAAGCTGAGCCTCTTTGTGCAGAACGCGGGGATGAAGCTGTTCGCGGGCAAGGGCAAGGTGGAGATCCAGGCGCAGTCGGACAACATCGAGGTGACCGCGCAGAAGGCGGTGAAGGTGGTGTCGGCGACGGACAGGATCGAGATCGCGGCTGATCAGGGGATCCTGCTGACGAGCGGCGGGGCATACATCCGGATCAAGGATGGCAATGTCGAGGTCCATGCGCCCGGGACGATCGACGTGAAGGGTGCGTCGCATACGTTCGCGGGGCCGGCGAGCATGGGGTATCCGTTGCCGAGCCCGCGACCGGATCAGCCGGGGCAACTGGAATTGCTGCACCAGTACGCGAATGGCGAGGGTTTCAAGGGCGGCAAATTCAAGGTGCTGGACGCCAGCGGTGGCGTGTTGAGAGAAGGTGCGCTGGATGCAAAGGGACATACGATCGTGAGCGGCTTGCCGGCCGGCGCAGCGCAGGTCCAGTTCGGCGAAGATCCGCGCAATCAGTACGATCCGTCGAGCGTATTCAAGACGGCGCAATGGCCAGCTAAGCCGATGCAGGAAGGGAATGCGGCTGCGACGGCGATGTCTCAACTGAGCGGCCTGTTGCCACCTGGGGCGCTGCCGGGTGCGACGAAGGTTGCAGCCGTCGCGGGGCAGGCCGCCCAGGGCGGCATCGGGAAGGCGTTGAGCGGACAAGTGACGAGGCTCGCGCAGGGGGCGCTTGCTAACGCGTTGCCGTCAGGCGCGATGGGCGCGGTGTCGGGGGCGACCCAACTGGCCGGCATGGCGGGGCAGGTTGTCCAGGGAGGTGTTGGTCAGGCGTTGAGCGGACAGGCGGTGAGCCTCGCCAAAGGTGCCCTTGCCGGCGCATTACCGTCTGGTGCCGGTGCGGCCCTTTCGCAAGCCAGCCAACTCGGCGCCGCAGCCCACCAGGTCGGTGCGCTCGCCCAAGCCGCGCGAAGTGCCGTGCCTGCGCTGAAGGTTCTCTGAGTATCCGCTCGCGCAAGGCGCGATCCATCACTTTCGAATAAAGAACAACCATGACCGCTTCTTCTGGCGTCATTCTTCCCAAGCCGACTGAGGTCTATGTCGCGCCGTTGCTGCAGATCGAGACCATCGATGTAAAGGCCGGCGTCAAGGCTTGTGACCGGTGGCTGCGTGCCATCAGCCACGACTTCATCACCATCGAGCGGATCGAGATGGTTGCCAACGCGCTGCCGGTGGTGGCGAACATCATGGCAGCCGTCGATCTCGTGCTCGATATCAAGGACATGATCGAGCATGGACAGAGCGGCAAGCATCCCGATGTGTTCGACTATCTGAACCTCGGTCTCGACTTGATCGGGATCATCCCGATTCCACCCGGGACTGCCGAATTCCGGATGGGTGTACGTCCGGTGATGAAGCTCGTGCGGCAAAAGGTCGTCGAAAGCGGCAAGGCAGTCGGTGAAGCGACATTGCAGGTCATGCAGACCGCACTGCTGCAGGCACTCATCGACAGTCTGAGCGAGCAGTTCGCCGGCCGTATTCAGAGTTTCGTCGATGGCGTGAAGAAAGAGCTGGACAACCTGCTCAAGACTTGCGCCGATTACATCGAGAAATTCATGATCGGCTTCGCGCGCCTGTTCGAGGAGGTGGCGGGCGAGAAGCAATTGAGCGTCGCGCACAATGTGCGGGCGGTTGGGCAGCATGCGGGCCAGGTTGCATCTGGCTTCGCGGCGCATGATGCACGCAAGACGTTTGCGGGGCTCGGTCATCTGATCGTCGACTTCGTGAAGATCGAGGCGAAGGAGCTCATCAATACAGGGACGCAGGTGGCGAAGGCACTCGATCTCAAGTATCGCGAGCCGCTGCTGAACATGGCGAAGACGTTGCGCACCTTGGTGCCGGTGATCAAGGAAAAAATCCTTGCGCTCGGCGGTGTAGACGCGGGCAAGATCGGTTGGCTGATCAATCTTATCCAGGTCGCCATCGACAAGAAGCGCGACTTTTTGCATCGTCAGCGCAAACACCAGACCGGAATCAAGGAGCAAGGCAGCACGAAAGTGCACCGCCAGGAGGGTGAAGGCCAGAAGGAATCGGTCCGGCATACGGAAGAGGCGCAGCATCCCGGCCCGAACGACTGCAAGCTCGGATGTCCGGCGTCGACGCCCGCGGCGGCGACGAGACGTTCAGTCGGGTTTGCGCTGGGCGACGAACGGGTGACCCATCAGGATTTTGTCCTTCCCGGCGTGATGCCGATCATATGGAGCCGCACCTATCGATCTTTCTTCGACGCAAATGACGTGCATGGCGAGCTCGGCGCCCGATGGATCACATCATTGACGACGCGCATCGACATGCATGCATCGAAGCTCGTATATCACGATGCGACCGGTCGCAGCATCGACTATCCGCTGCTTTCCCCGGGCGACGCGCACGATGATCGCGGCGAAGGATTGACCTTGTTGCGGCTGGACGAGTCGTGGGTCACTGTCACGCGAGGCCACGAATTGCTTGAAGCATACGAGAAGCGTGGCGACGCGTTTCGTCTCGCATTCATCAAGGATCGCTCCGGCAATCAGCTGACACTCGACTACGACGCGCAGCAACGCCTTTCTCGGATCATCGCGCGACAAGCGATTGTTGCGTTCGCATACGACGACAAGCATCGCATCGCCGAGGTGTTGCATCACGATAGCGAAGGAACACGGGTCGGCACGCTTGCGCGTTACGAATACAGCGAGGACAACGATCTCGTCGCGGCAACGGATCGCAACGGCAACCGTCGTGAATATGCGTACCGTCACCACCTGATCACGCGCTATACGGACCGCACCGGTCGTGGCACCAACCTTGAATGGAGCGGAACCGGACCGAAGGCAAAATGTGTTCGCGAATATGCGGATGGTGGCAGCGACGAGACGCGCTTCGCTTGGCACCCCGACTTCCGGATGGTGAGCGTGACCGATGCGCTCGGCAACGTCACGCGACACTACTACGACCGTTACGGCTATCCGTTCAGAATCGTCTATGCGGAAGGCAGCGAGGAGTGGATGTATCGCGATGTGCACCACAATCTCGTGCAGCATACGTATCCGGATGGCGGCAACGAGAAGATGACGTACGACGCCCGCGGCAACATGGTGCGCCACCAGCGTGTCGACGGCAGCGTGATCGAGATGGAATATGACGAGAAGGATCAGATGATCCGCATTGTCGATCCGCAGGGGCATGCATGGAAACGCGGCTATGACGAAGCGGGGAACGTCGTGCTGGAGACGGACCCGCTCGGCCACGAGACGAAATACAGCTACAACGCGCAGGGGCTGCCGAGTGAAGTGACCGATGCGAAGGGTGGCACGACGGTCATGGCATACGATGAGGCTGGACGACTAACTGCGCATACCGATTGTTCGGGCAAGACGACGCAGTGGAAATACGATGCGCAAGGTCGGTTGGTCGAAGCCACGGATGCGATGGGTATCGCGACAGCGTTCGGCTATGGCGCAAACGGCTGGCTGAATGAGGTGCGTACGCCAGCGGGCGTCGAACGCTTTCAATACGACGCGGAAGGGCGCCTGCTGAATTACACCGATCCAATGAACCGCACGACGCGCTACGGCTACGATGCGGCGGGTCGGTTGCACGCACGCAGCGACGCGCTCGGCCACACGCTGAACTACGGCCACGATCGCCTCGGCCGGCTGGTCAGTCTGATCGATGCGAATCAGGCCAGCTATCGATTCACCTATGACCCTGTCGGCCGGCTGCTCGAAACGGTCGATTTTGACGGGATAGTGACGCGTTACGGCTTCGATGACGAAACGAATCGCCTGTCGACCATCGACGTTGCGGGAAAGGTCACACGGGTCGAATACGATGGTGCAGGCCGGCTGACACGCCGCACAAGCGGCGATGCCGACGAGCGCTTCGCTTACGATGCGCTCGGTCGTCTGGCCGACGCGCAAAATGCATTCAGCCGGGTGCAGCATTTCTTCGATCCGGTCGGCAATCTGGTTCGCGAACATCACGCGTACGACTTGTTCGGTGTCAAGCGCAGCTACGTGTGGCATCACACGTATGACGAGCTGGGCAACCGCAAGCGGACGATCCGACCGGATGGCCACGCGATCGACTGGTTGACCTACGGTTCCGGGCATGTCCATGGGATGCTGCTCGATGGCGACGAACGGATGCAGTTCGAGCGGGACGATCTGCACCGTGAGGTCCGGCGTGTGCTGCCGAGCAAACTGATCCAGAGTACGGATTACGATCCGGCGGGCCTGATCCGCAGCCAGACTCTCCGGCGCGAACATGCGCCGGCGCCGCTGAGCGGCAGACATTACCGCTACGATCTCGCGGGTCAGCTGACGCATGTCGAAGACAGTCGGCGCGGGTTGAGCGACTACCGATACGATCCGATCGGACGATTGATCGAGTCGATCGGGCCCGGAGGCACGGAGCGGTTTGCGTTCGATCCGGCGAGCAATGTGATCGACGCACGGAGTCCCGATCATCCTCAGGCGCGCACGCCGGCGAACCCGGTTCGGCCTGAAAGCACGTTGCCACCGCAGGTGTCGAAGGTGCTCGGCAACCTGCTTCGTGCGTATGCGGGCAAGCAACTCGAGTATGACCCGCAGGGCAATCTCGTCGAAACCCGAGCGGCGGGCAGCCTGCAGCGCTTCGAGTGGGACGGATTCAATCGACTGGCACGGGCCCTGACTGAAACCGAGGCACGCCGCAGCGAGGCACGTTATTTCTACGATGCGTTCGGGCGACGAATCGCGAAGGAGGTCGATGGTGTTGTGACGACGTATGGCTGGGAAGGCAACGCGCTCGCATACGAAAGCGGCGCCACGAGCAGTACGCATTACGTGTACGAGGCTGATTCGTTCGTGCCGCTCGCCCA
Organism: Burkholderia sp. Tr-20390; assembly: GCF_017104595.1. NCBI lineage: Bacteria > Pseudomonadati > Pseudomonadota > Betaproteobacteria > Burkholderiales > Burkholderiaceae > Burkholderia > Burkholderia sp. Tr-20390. The sequence continues at coordinate 42,690 of NZ_JAAGPC010000049.1, forward strand.
GTATGTCGGCGCGGCGGTCGAGGGTGTGGAAACGCCGAGCCACGATGCCGCGATGCGTCATACGCCTGAGGAGGATCCACTGCGGCGAATTCCGGAACCGAAGTCGAAGGCAGCGGTGTACTACTACCACTGCGATCAGATCGGCACGCCGCAATTGTTGACCGACGAGCTTGGGGACGTGGTGTGGGAGGCCAGCTACAAGGCTTGGGGTGACGTGCGAGAAGTCATCGAGCGCGTATCGCGTGCCACGGGCTTGACGGTGCGCAATCCGATCCGGTTCCAGGGGCAGCAGCTGGATGACGAAACCGGGCTTGCCTACAACCGACATCGTTACTACGCTCCGGAGAGCGGACGTTTCATTTCGAAGGATCCTGTCGGCTTGCAGGGCGGACTGAATACGTATCGGTACGGCCCCAATCCCACGGGCTGGATCGATCCGTTGGGCACGACCTGCAAGAAGTTCAGGTCTGGCCGGTTTGCGACGCCGGATGGTGCGGCAAAGGCCGCCTTGCTCAGATACAACGACAAGTCGATTCGTGACAACCTGGAATATGGTGGGCTCATCTATCGGACACCGGATGGTCGGTTCGACTATACGAAGGCGATCCGGGGCGATGGGGCTGAGGTTAATCCGTGGGATTCGCGTGCGCCCCAACCTCCGAATTGCGCACAAGAGGTCGGTTACTGGCACACGCACGGCGACCATTCGGATCGGCGCGGGAACAGAACGACGAAAGGACGGGATTACTACAATAGCAACGAATTTTCGCCGGCAGACAGGAATGCGGCTGTAATTGGGCTGGACGAATATCCTGACTACCGGGGTTACCTTGGGACGCCGAGTGATGGTCACAAGGGATACCAGGCCGCCAAGGACCATGAATATCGTCTATGAAAGCATGTCTCTTAATTGTTGCCTTAATTTTTCCTATATCCGCCATGAGTGATTTGAATTTTGGCTCGATGAATAGAAATAGTATTATTCTCAACACTGCAACTACAGTTGGATTGAGGGCTGCGTATGAGGATTTCGAAAAATCAGGGCAGGACTTGAATAATTTCGAAGTCCATATTCGCGATGTGAAAGCCTCAAAGGAAGATGCGACAGATGAGGAAAATTTTATATCTGTGGCATTTGTGGCAAAGTTTATCCAAGGGAAGCGTGGGCTTGGTAACGCAAATCGCCTTGGGGAGTCAATTAACTACCTTATATCTCCCGAGGATGGGAAAATAGTTAAGATATATGGTACGAAATGATCGAATGGAGTGATGTATGTCGAGCCATTTCCGTCGGCGAGTTCGGGATCGATGAAAATTTTCGCCGGTATCGGAAGGTTGGCGCGTGGCGATACGTGTCGACAGGTCGCGTGAGCTTGTAGATGAAAGCTCCGTCGGACGACGCGATACCTGCGACTAGACGAGAGCAACACACATTGTCCGAAGTTGCATCGCGCGCGACCTTGGTCGCTGCCAATTCCGGCGATGTGGCCGCCGCAGGGCGGCTGTACATCTACTATTCATTCGGTGAATACGATTACGCCGGTGCCGATCACTGGTGCTTGACGGCCGCTCGCCTCGGTTCTGAGTGTGCGCAGTGTGCTCTGGCGGTCGGGTTGATGGATGCACAACCGCCGGAGATGAACAAGGCCCGCAAGTGGGCTGCTGCTGCGGAAGCGGCCGGAAGCGCACTGGGTCATCACCTTGCCTGCCGAATCGACGATTGCCTGCGGCGTTCTGGTCGCGAGTCGAGTTGAGCGAAGGTCGGCCAGCAGTACAAAGAGGAGCGGGCGTGGTTCGACATGGCTTTTCTTCGCCATCGATACGAGTTGCATTCGCGAGACCAGGTCGGTGGCCGAGATGGGGCTGGGTGATGATCCCGACTACCGAGGGGACCTCGGCACGCCAAGTGATGGTCACAAGGGCTACCATGCCGCCACGAAAACACTATGACGCATATCGCCCCGATACCTGTACTTGCCATGAGTAAAACAATTTTTGGTGATGCGGACAACGATAGCGTCACCCTCAATACCGCAACAGTCATCGGGCTGCGCTCGGCCTATGCCGACTTCGAAAAGAGCGAGCAGGACATCAATAATTTCGAAGTGTCCGTCTACGAACGAAAGGCATCCAACGGCGAAGGTGTCGATGGAAAAGACGTCATTGGCGTATCGTTTACCGCAAAGTTCATCCCGGGAATGAAGGGCCTTGGCAACGCAAACCGGCTCGGGAAGTCGATCAACTACGTCATCTCGCCAGAGAACGGAGAGATCCTTGCGATCTATCTGGCGAGGTAGTCGATCACGCAACCTGCTTTATACGGTCGACGAGTGGCGGGAACGAGCGGAGTGTCTTTCTCGCGGGCCGCATTGAAGGATGCGCAGGCGGCAGAGCTGAACAAGGCCAGCAATTCGGCTGCCGCTGCAGAAGCGGCCGGAAGCGCACTGGGTCATCAGCTTGCCTGCCGAATCGACGATTGCGTGCGACGTTCTGGTCGTGAGTCGAGTCGAGCGAAGGTCGGCCAGCAACACAAAGAGGGGCGGGCGTGCTTCAACATGGCTTTTCTTCGCTATCGATACGCGATGCATTCGCGAGATCAGGTGTCAGGACAACGGAGGCTCGATGCCGTTAGTGCATTGCACGTCTCACGGATGCGGCGGCGGCGAGCTTGTTACGCAAGCCGTGCGCCATCTCGTCAATGATCGTCAGAGCTGGAAGGACGATGATGGTGTCGTGCCTTTGACGCTTGTTCGTGACGAGATCGAATATCCGGGTTTCATGCTCGATTCGGAGAGCGGGACGATCGCCGATTTGGGCGGCACGTACGAGGATGGTGATGTTTATCGCTTCAGCGACGACGAATCGATGGAGGCGGCGATCGGTTTATTGACAACGACCTGCGGCGCTTGCCTTCGTGAATTTAGGGCGCTGTTCGAGACGGGATAAGTGATGCCAGCGCGCGACATGTGCTCGCGCGGGCTCGGTAACGCGAGTCCGCTCGGAACGTCGATCCAGTACGTCGTTTCTCCGGAAACCGGCGAGATTCTCGGGGTTTATCTGACCAAGTGACTTCGGAGGGGGTGAAGGTCGTCAGCCTTCACGTGTGGACAACTGCGGCACAAAACGATGCGAAACGCTGTGCCGACACAAGGTGAGCGTTTGCCCGGATCACAAGCTGGGCGCGGATCTCGGCGAATGTTGACCTCGACAAGCCGATCAGAATGTTCGAGCACGCGACTGGACGGAGAGAAGCAAGCGCTGAGAACGGGGTGTATGCGGAACGTGCATTGGGTTTCGTGCGTTTGTCCACAGCGCGTATGTGGACAACTCGCATACCCAACCAGTCGAATCGCTGTGCGTCGAACAGGTGAGCGCCATGCATTCGACCATGCGAATCAGCCCGAACGCCTTGTCTGACAGGGATTTTCCGGAATAGCGCAGGCGATGTGGAGCCTGCTGGCGCGATCCGTCGTGATGGAATGCCTTGTGGATATCGAGCAGCCAACGCACTCGAAACCCTGTGCATTCAACGGGTGAGGGTACGCGAATTCGGCGAGGATGTTCGCATTACCTCACGGGTCGTGGATATCGCGCTTTCATACAAGTCGACTCCACGATTCCCGACGCACTTCAGGCACCGGCTCGGCGAGCGTCGCGAGAGAAGGCGGCAAACGCCATGACAAAGTCGCACAGCGAGGATGATCGTTCGCTATGCTGCCGGTGACAACGCACCGATTCCCTCCGCGACACACATGAGCGCAACTGCACGGACCATTCTCAAAGCCATTCTGAGCATCCCCATTGCCTTTGGGCTTGCCTATCCCCTTGTCCATCCCTCCGAAGACGGAGGCGTTCTCGGCGAAATAGCGGTGCTTGGAACAATCGGAAGCATCGTCGTCGTCGCGGTTTTCCTGGCGCTGGTCTATGCCTACGCGAGTGACCTCAGGACGACCCTGAAATCGGTCAACCGAGGATCGCGTGCGGCCGAACCCAACAGCGTCTGGCTGATGTTCCTCTTGCCCTACAACTTCATCGAGGACTTCTTCATTATTTCCAACGTTGCGAAGTCCCTGGAAGCGGAGTCTCGTATCAATCCGGCTCTGTCGGGGTTGCGCTCGTTCGGACGGATCAGCGGCATCGGGTGGTGTCTTGCCCAGGTTCTTTCGTTGATACCCAATACCATTGGCTCGATCGCTGGCGGCGTCGCGGTTTTCCTCTGGGTTTGGCACTGGGTGTTCGTGCGCCGGACGAACAAGATGCTTGCCGGCAGCCAGGTCTCGGTGACGACTCTACCTGGACGGACAGGATCGTAGCCCGCCTTGGAAGCCAGATCGCTTACCCGTGATCGATGTGGATATCCTGTTCCGCAGCAACTCGAAACCCTGTGATTCCAAAGGTGAGGGCGCCAGCGTGGCGCGATGTGCATAACAGCGAGGGAAAGTCAGTCGAAACGCTGTGCAGGTGAGTGGTGAGCGGGCGCCCGTTCAAGCCCGCCGGGCCGCCCCACGAAAGGCGCGGGCGGCCGTTACCAACCGCCAGTCGGGCGCGCATCCTGCCACTTCAAGTCTGCTGGTCGAGCGCCTGCACGACCGCTTTCTCCGCGAGACTCCCGGCCGGCCCGACCACCGCATAGTTGAGCCCGTTCACCGATCCATATCGCGCGAGCAACGCACCATCCACGCGTTGCCCGGCCGGCAGCAGCCGATGTTTCGATTCCGCCGGCCGCATATAGAAGCTCAGCGTCCTTCCGGCTGCATCCTCATAGAGCACCATCGCAGCCGTGGCGCCGCTGTCCGTCGTGAACAACCGCCCGCCGACCGGCCTGAACCCCGCCGCGCTCAAATCCGGCAGCTTCGCCGAAGCCCCCACGCGCCGGGTGAGCCACCCCTGCAAATCTCCCGCACCGGTCGGCCGGTAATCCACCTTGGCCGTTTGATCGACCACCATCATCCGGTAAGCCTCGACCGCATCGCTCATCGGCGCGATGGGCGGCGGCGCGTTCCACCCGCGCGCCTGCCAGCCGCCGAACGTCCCCAGCCCGACGCAGAACACGAACGAAGCCGCCATCGCGAACCGCATGCGCACGCGATCGGCCCGCCGGCCACGAATCGCGGCTGGATCCAGCGTGGGGTTATCCGCCGGCATCCGCACGCTTTCGAGCGCGGCCCGCAACCGCTGCGCATCCTGCTGCCATTGCCTGACCTGTTCCGCGCGCTCCGGATGCAGCGCGAGATAGCGCTCGACCGCGGCGCGCGCATCGTCGTCGAGCTGGCCGTCGACGTAGGCCTGAAGGTCGTGTTCGTTCGGAGGCGTGTTCATTTCTTCATCAACCGGAGAGAAGGAGCGGGAAGCTCGCCGTCGCTGAGCTGGCGCAGCGCCTGGCGCGCGCGCGCGAGCCGCGACATCACGGTGCCGATCGGCACGTCGAGCAGGTCGGCGACTTCCTGATAGGTGAAGCCCTCGACCGCGACGAGCAGCAGCAGGCTGCGCTGCTCGTCGGAGAGCCGGCCGAATGCTTCGAGCGTCGCGCGCGCCGCGAATTCGCGTTCGGCGGACGGCCAGTGCGCTTCGTCGTCGTCGCGGATGCGCCCAAGCAGCCACGCGTAGCGCTTCGCGCTGCGCTTGCCGTCGAGAAACTGCCGGTACAGGATCGTGAAGAGCCAGCTGCGCAGCGACGCGTCGTCGCGGCGGCTCGACCAGCGCGACAGCGCACGCTCGAGCGTCGACTGGACGAGATCGTCTGCCGCGTGGACGTCACGCGCGAGCCAGAGCGCGAAGCGTCGCAGCCTGGGGATGAGTTCGCGCAGTGCTTCGTCGTCGAGGGCGGTGGAGGGCATGGCCGGGCCGGTTGCCGAATGGGTCGAGATGCCACGTAGGACGCCGGTCGGCGCCGCTTATTCCACCAGCATACGAAAAAACTTTTCGTGGAATAAAGCGGCGCGGGCGGCGTCCTACGCGGGTTCGACAATGACCTGATGGTCGGGAGTCTATATATGGAGCGATCTTCTTCCTCTTCTTCACCGCGGCGCGAGCCCGGGCGCGGGTGGTGGCGCTGGGCCGCGATCGGCGGCGCGGTGGCCGGCGTGGCCGTGGCGTTCGGGTATGTCGGCGGCTGGCTCGCGCCGGCGCGTCTGACCCCGAACCGGATCGTCGACGCGTTGCAGACGGCCGGCGGCGGCATTCACCCGGGCTTCCGGCGCAATCACGCGAAGGGCGTGTGCGTGACCGGTTACTTCGAAGGCAACGGTGCGGCGAGCGCGTATTCGGTCGCGCCGTTCTTCAAGGCGGTGCGCACGCCGGTGGTCGGGCGGTTCGCGTTGCCGGGCGGAAATCCGTATGCACCCGACAGCAGCGTGCCGATCCGCAGCCTCGCGCTGAGGCTCACCGCGCCGGACGGCGAGCAATGGCGCACCGGGATGAACGCGATGCCCGTGTTTCCGGTGGCGACGCCGCAGGCGTTCTACGCGCAATTGATGGCGACCCGGCCCGATCCGAAGACGGGCAAGCCCGACCCGGCGAAGGTGAAGGCGTTTTTCGGTGCGCATCCGGAGACGGCCGCGTTCCTGCAGTGGATCAAAGGTGCGAAGCCGAGCGCAAGCTACGTCACCGAGAGCTATTACGGGTTGAACGCGTTCTACTTCGTCGACGCGGCGGGCAAGCGCCAGGCGGTGCGGTGGCGCGTCGTGCCGGAGCAGACGGCCGGCGCCGGCGACGTCGCGACGGCGGCGGACCCGAACGTGTTGCAGCAGGACGTGACGCAGCGTATCGCGGCCGGTCCGCAGAAGTGGAAGCTGCTGGTCACGCTGGCGGAGCCAGGCGACCCGGTGGACGACGCGACGAAGGTCTGGCCCGCACAGCGCACGACGATCGATGCGGGCACGCTCGTGCTCGACCACGTGGAGGCGCAGGACAGCGGGCCGTGCCGCGACGTGAATTACGACCCGACGGTGCTGCCGCAGGGGATTCAGGTGTCGGGAGATCCGTTGCTGCCGGCGCGGTCGGCGGCTTACGCGGATTCGTATCTGCGCAGGACGAGTGAAGAGGCCGGGGTAGCGGGCGTGGCGCGATTGAGTGGGGAGGGACGGTGATGAAGGCTTCGACGACGTTTAGCTTGCCGGCGCGGGTGCTGCACTGGGTGATGGCCGCGATGATCATCGCGATGCTGTTCATCGGGGTGGGGATGGTGGCGTCTGTCTCTGAGCGGCATGCGCTTCTGGTGGCGATCCACAAGCCTCTGGGTATTGCCGTGCTCGTGCTGGTTTGCGTGCGGATCGTGGTGCGGATTCTGTCGAAGCCGCCGGCATTGCCCGAGGATCTGCCGTGGTGGCAGAAGGTTGCCGCGCACGGGTCGCATCTCGTGCTGTATGCGCTGATGCTTGCGATGCCGCTGATCGGATGGGCGATGCTGTCGGCGGGCGGGTATCCGGTGACGTTGGGCGGCGGTGTGCAGCTGCCGGCGCTGGTGTCGGCTGATCCGGTGACGTTTGCCTGGCTCCGGGTCGCGCACCGGGTGCTGGCCTATCTGTTCTTCGCGACGTTCCTCGCGCACTTTGCGGCGGCGCTGTATCACGGGCTGATTCGACGGGACGGCGTGGTGAGGGCGATGGTAGGGCGATGAGCGACGGTGGGTTGCGTTCGATGCGGCGGGGCTGTTCACGGGCAACCGGGGCGGCTCCTGCCGTGCCGCTTATATATGACTAATAGAGCGGTTCAGCGCCTCCGCCACCCCATGTCAAAATAATTTCACAAAAGGGGTTGCGAAGACTGAGACGGGTGCTTAGAATCACGCCTCTTTCGCGCTAACGGAAACGCAGCGCGGGGGAAAGAAGGGAAGCGGTGCTGTTGATGTCGGTTTTAAAGACTCCAGCGCAAATGGAATTAAACCGCAGTCGTCGCAACGAAGTAGTTAAAAAAGTTGTTGACGGATTTAAAAAAACGGTTGATAATCTCGCTTCTCTGCTGCTGAAAACGCAGCGCTGCTGAGAAACACGAAGTTCCTCGCAGAAACGCTCTTTAAAAATTAACAGCCGATAAGTGTGGGCGCTTGATGAAAGCGAGCTGATCCTCGGATCAGATAGCGAAAGTATCAAGAGTCTCACACTAAAGTAAGTCAGGT